>JAYTGH010000128.1:0-2438 GCA_043733645.1 Flavobacterium sp.
TCGATACAGTTGTCGATGGTTTCTTTGAGCAGAATGTAAATTCCATCATCGGGCGAAGAACCGTCACCGAGTTTCCCGATGTACATTCCGGGACGCATACGAATGTGTTCCTTCCAGTCTAACGAACGGATATTATCTTCTGTATATTGATTTTGATCTGACATTCTGGATTTAGCGATTTTAACTACGTTCAGTTCGGTCTTTGCTCACACAAGACCTCGAGTGTGCTAATATAGTGGAAATCGTATGGAAATAAAAGTACAAAATCAGAAGTTATCAATAATGATATTGACAATTTAAAGTACGAAATATGAAGTTAGAAATACGAAATTTTTACTACTTGTATCTGCTTATTTTGAATGTTGCAATAGGATTATAAAACTAAATGTTTTTCTCATCATCAAACTTAAGAATTCTATTGATAATGGCAAAATATCCCGGTATCCGTTACAGTCCAAAATGCCGCTTTTTGATTGGATGCTTTTAAAGCTCCGTTTGCCCAAGAATTGCAGGTATGAAACAAACTGTGTTTACCGTTGGCTTCATAAAAACTATCGTTTTTACCATAGGTTGTTGCGGGAATAAATAGTGTGTTTTGGGAAGCATCAAATTGGAAACTGCTTTCAATATAATCCGTTAGTTTCTGATAGTTTTCTTTTGAAATCATCACTTTAACGCAGTCTTTATTTTCTCTGATACTTTTGTAAAATGTGGTATGCATTGCTGAATTTCCTAGTCCGAATGCGGCGTTGAAAGCCGTGCTTGCCTTTAAATCTGACCATTCAGGTGTATCCAGATAGAAACCTTTGTCGCCCCAACCGAAAGAGAGATACGTTGCGGTTGAATCCTGCGCTTTGGTATTTTGAACTTTTACTTCCTGACTCCAGTCCTTGATTATATTCTTTACCGGAACAATAATATCCGTATGAACACCATTTGTTCTTATGTAAATCGGGACTTCCTGCGCTTGCTTATCAGCTTCAGAATTTACAGTTATTCGGGATAAGATAAAAGCTGCTATACTATAAATCAACAAGAATATCAAAATTCCTAAAAGTACTTTTCCAAAGACTGCGATGCTTTTTTTGATTGATTTCATGGCTTGTTTGTTTCGACACAGACAACCAAATGTTATGCCAAAAGGAATTACCAGTATATAATACAGCAATCATACTAGGATTATAGTACTATGACATACGACATATATACGACATATATACGCTATAAATATGGTTTTAATCGCTACTTGCTATACAGTAACTATAGAGAAAGCAAAAAATAAACCGCTAAAGGAATTTAGCGGTTTATCTGTTATTATTATGAGATTACTTCGTTCCTCGCAATGACTAAACATTGAAACGGAAATGCATCACATCTCCATCTTTAACGATATATTCTTTTCCTTCTACTCTTAGTTTTCCGGCTTCTTTTACTTTGGCTTCTGAACCTAAATTTGAATAATCGTCGTACGCAATAACTTCGGCACGGATGAATCCTTTTTCAAAATCGGTGTGGATAACTCCGGCTGCTTTTGGTGCGGTATCGCCAATGTTGATTGTCCATGCGCGAACTTCTTTTACGCCTGCAGTGAAATAGGTTTGTTGTTTCAAAAGTTTATAAGCCGCACGAATTAAAACTGCCGAACCCGGTTCTTTTAGACCTAAATCTTCAAGGAACATCTGACGTTCTTCATACGTTTCTAATTCGGTGATATCCGCTTCTGTTCCAACCGCTAAAACGATAACTTCGGCGTTTTCGTCTTTTACTAATTCGCGAACTTGGTCAACGTATTTATTTCCGGTCGCAGCCGAATCTTCATCAACATTACAAACGTATAAAACTGGTTTGTTAGTAATCAATTGAAAATCGTCTAATAGAGCTTCTTCATCTGCATTATTTGGCTCAACTGTTCTGGCTGACTTAGCTTGCAATAAATTTTCACGAATTCTGTCTAAAAGTGCTTTTTCAGTTTGCGCTTCTTTGTTTCCCGTTTTAGCGGCACGATTTACTTTTTCCAAACGTTTTTCAACGGTTTCCAAGTCTTTTAATTGCAGTTCAATATCGATGGTTTCTTTATCGCGAATTGGATTTACATTGCCATCAACGTGGATGATATTATCGTTATCAAAACAACGCAAGACGTGAATAATTGCATTACATTCTCTAATATTTGCCAAAAATTGATTTCCTAAACCTTCACCTTTGCTTGCTCCTTTAACCAAACCTGCAATATCAACAATATCAACGGTTGCCATTTGAACACGTTCTGGTTTTACCAATTCTTCCAATCTGTTTATTCTTGGATCAGGAACATTTACCACACCAATGTTTGGCTCGATAGTACAAAATGGAAAGTTGGCACTTTGTGCTTTGGCATTTGACAAACAATTAAATAAAGTTGATTTCCCTACGTTTGGTAATCCTACAATTCCTGCTTT
>JAYTGH010000129.1:0-2431 GCA_043733645.1 Flavobacterium sp.
CCAAAACCTCTTTGTTTGATTGATTGAACAAGTTTTTTAAGACGGTCTTTTTCTTCTTTGGATTCTATTTTTTGCGAAACAGAAACTCTATCCGAAAAAGGCACTAAAACTAAAAATCGACCCGCGAATGAAAGCTCACAGCTTATTCTTGGACCTTTTGTAGAAATAGGTTCTTTTACTACTTGTACTAATATTGACTGGTTGGCGTTTAGTATGTCTGCCACTGCACCATCTTTGTCAATTTCTTTCTCAAACTGGAAGTTTTTTAGGGAGAAATCTTTTAGTTTACCTGCGCTTACAAGTTTTATGAATTTCAAATAAGAAGCAAAACTTGGACCTAAATCCTGATAATGTAAAAAGGCATCTTTTTCGTAGCCTACATTTACAAAAGCAGCGTTTAGTCCGGCAACGGGCTTCCTTATTTTGGCAATAAAAATATCGCCAACCTGGAAGTTGCTTGTTTCCTCTTCTTTGTGTAATTCAATTAGTTTTCCATCTTTTAATAAGGCAAAATCTACAGCGTCAGCACTAGATCTAATGATTAGTTCTTTATTCACTTTGTAAATTTTTATCCGAACTTTTGCGCAATAGGCAATAGGCAGTAGGCAGTAGGCAAAAAAAGCTTATGGCTTATGGCTTATGGCTTATGGCTAATTGTCAGGATGGATTAAACATTTTAAACAGGTATTGTTATTACCCGGTGAAGTTAGATCATTAGATTGTTAGATTGTTAGATTATTAGATAAAAGAATCTAATTTTCTAAGAAGTCTAAGTCGTCTAAAAGGTCTAATCTTCCATTTCAATGAACGTTTTCTAAAAAAAGAAAAGTAGTTTAAAACTACTTTTTCTTTTTGTGTCGGTTAGCTCTCGCACGTTTTTTACGTTTGTGCGTTGCTACCTTATGTCTCTTTCTTTTTTTACCACTTGGCATACGTTGGTGTTTTTGTGATTAATAAATAAGTTTTATACTGCTACTTCAGTATTAGTTTTTATAGCTTCTACAAATACTTTTGCAGGTTTGAATGCTGGAATATTGTGTGCTGGAATTTTGATTGTCGTATTTTTTGAAATGTTTCTGCCAGTTTTTTCAGCTCTTGTTTTGATAATGAAGCTACCAAAACCTCTTAAATAAACATTGTCTCCAGTTTCTAAAGAAGTTTTCACTTCTTCCATAAACGCTTCAACTACTGCTTGAACATCTCCTTTTTCAAGTCCTTTTCTTTCTGAAATCTTTGCTACGATATCTGCTTTCGTCATTTTCTTTCGTATTTAATAATTAATTATGTGATTTTTTTGAGGTTGCAAATATATGAATAATAAAAACAATATTTCAAGCATAATCTATTAAAATTTAATCACATAAAGATTTATTTTTGCAATCCACATTTTAACTATGAAATTCTCTAAAACACTTACCCAATGGTATTTACAAAACAAACGTGATTTGCCGTGGCGAAATGACACAAATCCCTACACGATTTGGCTTTCAGAAATCATGCTGCAACAAACGCGGGTTGCCCAAGGATTACCTTATTTTTTACGCTTTACAACAGCATTTCCTACGGTTTTTGATTTGGCAAATACCGATGAAGAAGAAGTATTAAAATTGTGGCAAGGTTTGGGCTATTATTCAAGAGCCAGAAATTTACATAAAACAGCAAAACAAATTGCTTTTGAGTTCAATGGAGAATTTCCAAAAACCTATACCGAATTATTGCATTTAAAAGGAATTGGAGAATATACTGCCGCCGCAATCGCATCATTTGCCTATAATGAAAGCGTTCCTGTTGTTGACGGAAATGTTTACAGAGTCTTGTCTCGTTATTTTGATGTCGAAACCGATATTGCTTCGGCTGGAGCCAAAAAAGAGTTTACACAATTAGCAGCAGAATTATTGCCAAAAGGTGGAGCCAATTTGTTTAACCAAGCCATAATGGAATTTGGCGCTTTGCAATGTGTTCCAAAAAATCCTGATTGTAGGATTTGCGTTTTTAATGATAGTTGTCTCGCTTTGCAAAAGAAAAAAGTAGTACTGCTTCCCGTAAAATCTAAAAAGATAAAAGTTACCAATCGGTATTTTAATTATTTGGTTTTTTTGGATGAAAATGAAAACACGATTATTTGCAAAAGAACTGATAAAGGTATCTGGTACAATTTGTATGAATTCCCATTGCTTGAAACCGTTTTTTCAGAATCCGATCAAACCATCATAGGATTAATAAAAGATCAAAATTTTATAGAGAATGAAATTCAGGAAATAGATTTATATAATCCAATTGAAATTCGTCACAAACTCTCACACCAACATCTTTATATTCGATTTTGGAAAATAATTGTCAAAGGAACACTTCCAAATGGAATCGATTGGGAATCAGTAGCCAAATTCCCTTTTCCTATAATTATATACAATTTTATTGAAAAAATATAAAG
>JAYTGH010000130.1:0-2430 GCA_043733645.1 Flavobacterium sp.
GAACGCATAGCACCTTTCCAACCATAAGAAGTAACGACAGCTTCGCCTAACGATTTTCCGTCGCGGAGTTCTTCTTTTGCCCTTTCGTATATAATGATGTTCGCATCAACTGCAGTTCCTAATGTTAAAACGATACCGGCAATTCCCGGTAATGTTAATACAAAACCAAAGCTTGCCATAACACCAAATAAGAAAAGTAAGTTCAATATCAAAGCAGCATTAGCATACCAGCCCGCTCTTCCGTAATAAAAAACCATCCAGAAACATACGATAAAGAATCCAACGATGGAAGAAATTAAACCTGCATGAATTGCGATTTCTCCCAAAGATGGTCCAACCACTTCTGATTGTATAATTTCGGCATCAGCAGGCAATTTACCAGCTCTTAATACGTTAGATAAATCTTTAGTTTCAGCAACATCAAAGCTTCCTGTTATTTCTGATCTTCCTCCCGAAATTGGTCCCGAAGTTACGCCAGGTGCAGAATAAACAACGTTATCTAAAGCAATGGCAATATATCCTTTTTGTGTAAAAGCTCTTCCTGTTAATTCTTCCCAAACTCTTGCTCCTGCACCATTCATTTGCATAGAAACTGCTGGTTTACCCATTTGGTCAAACGTATCTCTGGCGTCAACAATAACACCACCGCTCATTGGAGCAACATTATCTCTGTTGCCCTTTAAAGCGTATAATTCGACTGTTTCTGATTCTTTTTTAGTTTTGTCGTCAACTTTAACATCTGGTTTACCCCAAGCAAATTTAACGTAACGTTTATCTGCTGGTAATAAATTACGGATTTCAGGTCTTCTCAAATAAGAGTTAATTGTTGCTGTATCTTTTGGAGAAGCAATTACTAAAACCGGTCCACCACCCTGAGAAATGAATTTATCAAATAACGGATTGTTCCCTTTTTTAGCAGCTGTAGAATCTTTGTCTTTATCAGTTAATAATTTAGTCAATGTATCAGCTGGTTTAGCAGCTTCTGCTTTCACATCGTTTTTAACAGTAGCCTTCAATGCTTCGTTTGCTTGTTGCAAAAAGCCCATCATTTCTTCTGCTTTGTAGGTTTCCCAGAACTCTAATTCCGCTTTGCTTGAAACTAATTTTTTGATACGGTCAACATCTTTTGCACCAGGTAATTCGATGAGGATTCTTCCTGTTTGTCCAAGTTTAACTATGTTTGGTTGTGTTACACCAAATTTATCTATACGACTTCTTAATACACCAAAAGCAGATTCTACTGATTCATCAATTTTTTTAACCAAGACCTTTTTCACCTGGGCATCAGTCATGTTAAAATCGATTTGTCCCTGAAGGTTTCTGTTCGCAAAAATATCTGGAGAAGCTAGTCTTGTGCTTCCTTTAGTTGCATCAAAGGCTTCGAAAAACGCATCAAGATACGATTGATTTCCTTTTTGATTCAATTTTGCATCTTCTAATGCTTTGTTGAAAATAGGATTTTTAGAATTATTTGATAATTGTTTCAAGACATCTTTTACAGATATCTGAAGAATTACGTTAATTCCTCCTTCAAGGTCAAGACCTTTATTGATTTGTTTGTCTTTTACTTCATTGTAAGTGAAAAAATTAAGGAAAACTTTTTCTTTTCCAATAGAGTCAAGATATTTAATCTCTTTTTCAGGATGTCCTCCTGCGAAGTTTTTGGCGTCTTCTTTTACTTTATTGGCCACAAAAGTGAACGAAAGTGAATAGATACTTACCAATGCAAATAGTATTGCGAAAAATTTAACTAGTCCTTTATTCTGCATTATTACAAAAATTAATTAATTCTTTGGTTTAATATTATCGGTCTTAAAAAACAAAAAACACCTGAAATACAAGGGTTTAGAATACAATCCTTTGTATTTACAAGGTTTCGGCTTTTTTTGAAACGTGCAAATATATAATTCTAACCGTGACTAACCAATATTTTATCGATTAATATCAAAAAAAAACGAGGAAAATCAGATGGAAAAAAAATACTTAAAAAAGTTAATCGTTTACAGACAGTTATATTTCAAAAAACACATAAATAATAGTAAGGTAAAGCACATGAATTAAAAATCATGCCTATGTAGTTCGTCGATATTAATGTTGTTCAACAGTTATTTAGGTTGTATAGAAGGATTAAGTATCTATATTGATATATAGAACTAGGTTTGCTCGTTGTAAAAAAGTAATTACAAAAAAAAATAAAATTAATCAGCAATAATGGTGAGTTGATTAAAAGGAATTAAAGTAAGGTGTTTTTCAGGATCGTCCTTAAACACTCCATAAACAAATTAAAAACCAAAATTTTATCCATTAATTTCAGTCTTATGAAAAAAAATCCACTTTATAGTATAATAGCTATCGCTCTATTATCTTTTCCAAATATAAGTTTGGGACAAGTACTAAACCTCGGCACCCTTACCAATTTTGCAGCCTATT
>JAYTGH010000131.1:0-2424 GCA_043733645.1 Flavobacterium sp.
TAGTTTTTGGGTTTTTATAAGATTAAAATCAGCAACAGTACAATGATAATAATGGCACCAACGGAAAGATAAATACCATTATTACTTTTTTTCATTTCACCTTTTATAGCTTTGACTTCGCTGCGTAGGGCTTTTTTATCGGCTTTGGTCAAGTTGGACTTGTCCATGTTTTTGATTTCATTTAATCGATTCAATAATACTTCCGTTTTAGCTGCGTCTGAAGTGGCATTGCTCATTTCTGTTGTGGTTACTGGTGTAGCTGGACCGGCAAATGCAGGTGCTGTGCAAGCTAATGTCATTACTACTACTGCCATTCTTAGTTTTGAAATTGTTTTCATGATTTAAAATTTTTAAGGATTAATTAAATTCCCTTTTGCTTTTTTTGGTTAGTAAAAAGGGTTTGTATATAAAGATAAATTTCGCTCTATTTCAGTCTAAATCAGTTATACAAATCTGTCAATAAATTACATTATTCACACTTTAAGTAAATTGCTAATCAATTGGTTATCAATAAAAAAGGCTACCTTAATGAGGCAGCCTTTTTTAAAAACCTGGATAATATTTTTATATTCTAATAAGCAATTTTCAATTCCACTCTACGATTTTTTGAACGTCCTAAAGAAGTTTTGTTATCCGCAATTGGTTTGGTTTCTCCAAATCCGGTTGCTGTTAAACGAGAGTCAGCAACTCCTTTGCTTGTTAAATAAGTTCGAACAGAATTGGTACGTTTTTGAGATAAAACCATATTAAAATCATCAGATCCATTGCTGTCAGTATGCCCATCAATAGATAGATTAGCCCCATCATATTTTTTCAGGATTGTAACTAATTCATCTAATAATACTAGTGAAGCTACTTTTAATTTATCGCTATTGTTTTCAAAGAAAATTTTGCTTCCTATATAGGTTATTCTAACAACATCTTGTTTGGCAATTTCTGGACAACCTTTGTTTTCCATAGTTCCTTTTGCATTTGGACAACGGTCATCAATGTCAGCTATACCATCGCCATCAGTATCAGGGCAACCTTTTAAACTAGCTGGGCCATAAACATCTGGGCAACGATCTACATCATTCATTACACCATCTTTATCATTGTCTAAAGCACAACCGGTAGCATCAACTGGGCTTCCTGCTTTTGAATTCGGGCATTTATCATCCAAATCGGCAACACCATCACCATCTGCATCTGGACAACCTTTTAGCGCTACTGTTCCTTTTTGATCAGGACATCTATCTTCAGCATCAGAAACACCATCATTGTCTTTATCAGGGCAACCATTCATAAGTGCTGTTCCTGCCACATCCGGACACGTATCTAAATAATCGGCAACGCCATCTTTATCTCTGTCTAATGGGCAACCTTTAGAATCTACTGCAACTCCAGCTGGTGTATCCGGGCATTTGTCTCTGCTGTCAGAAACGCCATCATTATCAGCATCTTTTTTACTTCCAAAATTGAAAGTCAAACCAGCCATGTGCATTAGATAGTCATCTTTTTTTCCATTTACGATTCCGTCACGGCTATCGTTATTGGTAAATACAAATGTTTCCTGAAGATTAAGCGACACTACAGGCGATAATCTGAAATTAATACCTCCACCAGCAACTGGAAAAGTAGTATCGATTTTTCGTTTGTGAAAGTTAAGTTGTCTGTCAAAAAGAATGGCACCAATACCTCCAAATACATAAGGTCTGACAAAATATTCTTGTCCGATTAGATTAAATCTCAAATCGGCCGCTATGTGGCTGAAATCACTTTTAAATCCGGTAACACCACTGTTATATCCTAGCGTTCCGCGCGTATACAGAGCGTTTAAATCTAGGTATTTCCATAAATATCTTGATACTGATATTCCTGCAAAACCATACATGGTTTTATCGCTTTTGTACCAATCTCTTCCTAAATCTCCATTATATTGGATAATTCCGCCATGAAGACCCACATTCCATTTCTTATCTTCGGTTTGTGCTTTTGTAGCAAATGTTGCCAATAGGCAAATACATAATAGTAGTAATTTTTTCATATTTTGAGTATTTTATTATTTGAGACAAAGGTTAGCAACATTGTTTGGCATAGTGTTATACAACTATTGTGATAGTTTGTGTTATTCACACATTTTAAAATTGACCACAAAAAAACCCTGCCGTTAAGTAACGACAGGGTAAAACAATAAATAGTCTCATATTTATTGTCAACTAACCAAAAAAATCAACCTAAACCTTTTTTTTATGCTTTGTACGGCATATAATAATCATCGAAGTATTTTTTATAGTTACACTATATTTTTATAAGTAACAGCATTGTATGTTTTTCTTTCCATTGGCATTTGAGTAATGTTTGGAAATTTGTTTTCCAATAATTTAATATGCTCTTTTGTATAGTCGGAAAGCATTTTTAACGAATCTACTAATTCAAATGTTG
>JAYTGH010000132.1:0-2422 GCA_043733645.1 Flavobacterium sp.
CACGATCACCTATCCATCATCTTTTATGTTAGTGGCAAGTATGAATCCGAGTCCGAGTGGTTATTTTAATGATAGTGATTCGCCTGTTAGTTCGTCGTCTGCGGAAATGCAACGTTATCTGAGCAAAATTTCAGGACCATTGTTAGACCGAATTGACATTCATATCGAAGTTACTCCAGTTCCTTTTGATAAACTTACCGAAACCCGAAAAGGCGAGAGCAGCATAGAGATTAGAAAGCGGGTAACATCTGCCAGGGAAATTCAGTCAACCCGTTTTGCAGCGTTTGAAAACATTCATTACAATGCGCAAATGAGTACCAAGCAAATTAGGGAGTTTTGTGCTTTGGATGATGCCTCATTGCAACTTTTAAAAACAGCAATGGAGCGTTTAAATCTTTCGGCAAGAGCTTTTGACAGAATTTTGAAGGTGTCGAGAACAATCGCCGATTTAGAAAATAATGAAGTCGTAAACTCCAATCATATTGCGGAAGCTATTCAGTATAGAAGCCTGGATAGAGAGGGTTGGTTGGGATGATTAGCCATGCTTTTTCCAATATTTTTTCCCGTAATTACAAAAAATTTCTTGATATGATTTGATGTTTTTTGTAGCAATTAGGCAAACATTATTATCATCATTTAAGGTGATTTTAGCATTGTTTTGGAATAGTGATTCACCAAAAGCATTCGCATCATTCGCATATTTAGCAAAGCAAGATATATTCATTGAATCCATAATGGTTCCATCAATCATGTTAATGAAATATTTATCCAGATTTTTACCAACACGATTTTTAGCCTCAGTTTCAGTTAAAATTTCTCCTTTAAAAATTGAAATTATTTCATGGTTATAGATTTTAATTGCCGAAAATAATCCTTTTCCAGCATTGGGTAATTGAGAAGTTTCGATATAGAGATAATCCGCTTCGGGTGCTTCTATTTTTAAAGATGAATTTTGCAGGTTTTAAGTTTTAGTAGTGTTGTACGAATATAACTAAAACTATCTATTCTGAGAATATTATCCAACTAAAGCCAATGCTCGGTTTGTTAATTCATTTTTATACTTCATCAAGTCATCAATATTATCTAATATATATTCGTTATTTTCAATAGTGATTTTCATTTTAGAATCACTAAACACCAGCTTACAAATAACTTTCTTTGTTGAATCATCAACAGTTATATTAAAGAAACTTTTAAAGTCTTTGAAGCCGATTCTGTCTTTTGGTATTTTTTTATTCTGAATTAGTAGTGTTCTTATTACATGATAAGCCTGTATTTCTAATTCAGTAGTAATAACCCCTTGTGAATTTGACATTGCTTCAAGTAACAATTTTTTATCATACATGCATTTCAAAAAGGATGAATTGATTTGATTAATCATATTCCCTTGAGTTTCTTCATTAAATTTTGAAGTAAAGGTCATATTTCTGTGTATGATTTTCAATAAATCTTTTGAAGGTGCAACCAACTCTTTAAAGAATGCAGTTTCAAAACTTTCATTAAAAACCAGTTCTTGCGCTGATTTAACAATATCAGTTACTTTAATATATCGTTTATCAAACTTAATTAGTGAATCCAAATCTGATTCTGTGAAATTATCAATACAAAATATGAAGAAAGGTTTGCTATCGATTATGTTTGGTTCAACCACATCTGAATAAAAACGGTATTCAATTCCGTTGGTTAAGATTGCAATTTTTGAGTTCTTTGTATTGCCAAAGTAGCCATTCAATTGTCCGGCTTCTTTATCGGTCAGTTTACTATTATATTTCTTTGCTTCAACTAGAATAGTTTCTTTTTTATTCAATAGAATTGCATAATCTATTTTTTGACTAATTCTATCCCCAAAATCCGCATTGTATTCCGGAATCAAATTATTGGATTCATAATTTAACATCAAGAAAAAAGGCTCAATTAAAAACTTTCTTGTTTGTGCTTCATTTGTACAAAGTTCGATAGCATCTTTTAATTTAAAATTATCAAGAGATTTTTTTAATTGGTTAACTGCTTGTTTAGGTATAATTGGTGTCATCATATTGATTTTGAATACCAAATATAAATAATTTAAGATTAGAAAGATATTTCTTCAAAAAAAAGTAAAAAAATAGGAGTTAATGAAACCAATTCCATTAGCTAAATTTATAATACCTCGCACCAATTAACATCGGATTTTCTTTTTCAATGCTGTCTAAATAAAACTCATTTTTTGGAGTGATAACTGATTTTTTTAATTCCTTTTTATGGAGTTTTTCATAAGTGGTAAAATCTATGGTAGTCCTATTTTTCAGCGTTTCGAATAATTTTACTTTTACAATTTGCTTTTGCCATTCAGAAGAAACTTCAGCTTCAAACACTTTCGATTTGGAACCACTTCCATAAGCCACAAAACCAAACTTTTTGTTTGTCAAATCTGATTTTTGTT
>JAYTGH010000133.1:0-6834 GCA_043733645.1 Flavobacterium sp.
AATATCTTGGAAAGAAATTTTAAGGCAACAGCGCCTAATCAAAAATGGGCAACAGATATAACTGAATTTAATATTTCTGGAAAGAAATTGTATCTATCGCCAATAATCGACTTATTTAATCAAGAAATAATTAGTTATGAACTCACCGAAAGACCCGTTTTTAATCAAGTAGTTATGATGCTCGAAAAAGCATTTAAAAAAATACCTAACAACACTAATCTGACCTTACACTCAGATCAAGGCTGGCAATACCAAATGAAACAATACCAATACTTGTTAAAAGAAAAAGGAATTAAACAAAGTATGTCCAGAACTGCGAAGCACATCACGAAAACCAAAAATTTAAATAAAAAATTGAGTAAAAGGGAACTGTTTAGATAATGCCATTATTGAAAACTTCTTTGGAACTTTAAAGTCTGAATTGTTTTATCTTAAAAAATATCACTCAATTGACCAATTAAAAAAGGAAATAAATGAATATATAAACTATTACAATAACGAAAGAATAAAATCAAATTTAAACAAAATGAGCCCAATACAATATCGAGCTCATTATTATCAAAATTAATTATAAATTTGTCTAAACTTTTGGGTTCAGTCTAAATTGAGAATGGCTTTTTTATGATGGTAAAATAATAATTATTTTCCTTTGTTGGCGTCGGCAATATATCTTTCCAAAGCCATTGTCATAGATGGAGTTTCTGGCGTTGGGGCCAAAATATCAATACGTAATCCGTGTTCCAAAGCTTCTTTTTGAGTAGTGCTTCCAAAAACAGCAATGCGTGTATTGTTTTGCTTGAAATCAGGGAAATTTTTGAATAATGATTTAATTCCGGTTGGACTAAAAAATGCCAAAACATCATAATAAACATCTGCCAAATCAGACAAGTCACTCATTACTGTTTTGTAGAAAGTGGCTTGTGTCCAATCTACTTTTAAAGCATTCAATGTTTGTGGGACATCAAAATTCAATTGGTCAGAAGCTGGTAAAAGAAATTTTTCGTCTTTGTATTTTTTGATTAGCGGAGACAAATCAACAAAGTCTTTTTGACCAACGTAAATTTTACGTTTTCTATAAACCACATATTTCTGCAGGTAAAAAGCAATTGCTTCCGATTGGCAAAAATATTTTAAATCTTCGGGAACTTTATAACGCATTTCTTCGGCCACTCTAAAAAAATGATCCACAGAATTTCTGCTGTTCAAAATGATTGCCGTAAAGTTATTTAGGTCTATTTTTTGAGCTCTAACGTCTTTTGCGCTTACACCTTCTACATGTATAAATGATCGGAAATCAATCTTTACCTTGTGCTTTTGCTGTAATTCAAAATAAGGTGAATTCTCTACTTTTGGTTCTGGCTGTGACACCAAAATTGTTTTCACTTTCAAATTGGACATTCTAATGTGCTAAATTTTTTGTAATCAAATAATATATAAAATAGTAGGGCGCTATTTCGAGTGCGCAAAGATACAAAATAAAATAAAACAACTTGCCGATGAGTAAGTTTTGATAAATCTTCAACGAAATCAGATAAGAAAACAAGTTAATTATTAAAATCACAACAATAGTGCAATAAATCACAACATTTGATGGCGAATTGTTATAAAACAAGTAGATGTTTATTGGCAGTAAAATCAGCCCCATAAAAGTTCGATAACTCACTTTTTGTAAATTGAATTGTTCTGCAAATTCTTCAATGTTAAAAACGGTTGCCACAATCTTTTCTATCAAAAATTTAGAAAGCACAAAAATTCCGAAAAAGGTAAAGATTCGAATAAAAATTACCCAATCTGTTTTTGAAACATATCCAAGAAAATTCAGTACTAATTGAATGAAAAATGAAAACGAAATTATCTGAACAATAAACAACAATATAGTAAAACCGCTCATCAAGTGAGAGCTGTCTTTATAAACTTTGATGTATTTATCGGAAACCAAAATTCTTAGAAATTCACTAAATCGAGTTTCAAATGCAGTCTTAGTAATTGCAATCAAAACAAAAGAAAAAACAAACAAACAAGTTGCCCAATCTTTAGGTTCTAAAATTCTTGGCTGTAAAACAGTTTCTATCATAATCTTGGCAAAATTACTAATTTTTTATTTGTTAAATTATTATAAAATTATTAAGATACTAGACTAATAAAAAGTTTATTTTTGCAACGAAGTTTGACTAAAGTTAATATGAACGACAGCATTGTAATTATCCCAACGTATAACGAAATTGAAAACATTGAAAGCATTATTCGTGCTGTGTTTTCATTACAAAAAACGTTTCATCTTCTTGTCGTTGATGATAATTCGCCAGATAAAACGGCTGAAAAAGTTAACGATTTGCAAAATGAATTTCAAGGAAAATTATTCTTGTCGGTCAGAAAGAAAAAATCAGGTTTGGGAACAGCTTATGTTCACGGATTTAAATGGGCATTGAAGCATCATTACGAATACATTTTCGAGATGGATGCCGATTTTTCACATAACCCAAATGATTTAGAAAAATTGTATAATGCTTGTCATTTAAACGGAGCAGATTTGGCCATCGGTTCGCGTTATGTTACAGGTGTAAATGTGGTAAATTGGCCTCTGAGCCGAGTATTGCTTTCTTATTTTGCTTCGGTTTATGTGCGAATGATTACAGGAATGAAAATCATGGATGCCACAGCAGGATTTATTTGTTACCACCGAGAAGTATTGGAAAAAATAAATTTAGATAAAATAAAATTCATTGGCTACGCTTTTCAAATTGAAATGAAATACAGAGCTTTTGCCAAAAATTTTAATATACAAGAAGTTCCAGTAATCTTCACCGACAGAACAAAAGGACAATCTAAGATGAGTGGTTCTATTATTAAGGAAGCTATATTTGGAGTTATTTCTTTACGTTTTAAGAAGTTTTTAAATCAATTATAACATGAATACCGTTTTAATTAAAAATGCCAAAATTGTAAACGAAGGAACCATTTTTGAAGGCGATGTTTTGATTGAAAACGAATTTATTGTTGAAATCGCCGAAAGCATTAGCCCAAAACTTTCCAGTTGTAAAATAATTGATGCCGAAGGAAGTTATCTTATTCCAGGAGCAATTGATGATCAGGTTCATTTTCGTGAACCGGGTTTAACACATAAAGGCGATATTGCTTCCGAAAGTCGGGCAGCTGTTGCTGGTGGAATTACGTCATTTATTGAACAGCCCAACACCATTCCGAATGCAGTTACTCAGGAAATCTTAGAAGAAAAATATCAAATTGCCGCAAAAACATCTTACGCCAATTATTCATTTATGATGGGCGGTACTAATGATAATTTAGAAGAAATTTTAAAAACAAATCCAAAGAATGTTGCTGGAATTAAATTATTTCTTGGCTCGTCTACCGGAAATATGTTGGTTGATAATGAAGAATCTTTAGAAAAAATATTTTCGAGTACAAAGATGCTGATTGCCGTGCATTGCGAAGACGAAACGACAATTAAAAACAATTTAGAACGTTACAAACTTCAGTTTGGTGAAGATATTCCGGTTGAATTTCATCATTTGATAAGAAGTGCTGAAGCCTGTTATATTTCGTCTTCCAAAGCGATTGCCTTAGCAAAAAAAACGGGTGCAAGATTGCATGTTTTTCATCTTTCAACAGCGAAAGAAATGGAATTGTTCACCAATAAAATTCCGTTAGAAGAAAAACAAATTACTGCCGAAGTTTGCGTACATCATCTTTGGTTTTCGGATGAAGATTATAAAACAAAAGGCAATTTCATCAAATGGAATCCAGCGATAAAAACCGCTGAAGACAGAACCGCTTTGTGGGAAGCATTGCTTGATGACAGAATTGACGTTATTGCAACTGACCATGCGCCACATACATTAGAAGAAAAAAAACAATCCTATTTAAAAGCACCATCGGGCGGACCTTTGGTGCAACATGCTGTAGTTGCTATGTTTGAAGCGAATCATCAAGGGAAGATTTCGGTAGAAAAGATTGTAGAAAAAATGTGTCACAATCCTGCTAAAATTTTTAAAATTGAAAAACGTGGTTTTATTAAAGAAGGGTTTTATGCCGATTTGGTTATTATAAATCCGAGTTTACCATGGAATGTGAAGAAAGAGAACATACTGGCCAAATGTGGTTGGTCACCATTTGAAGGATATAATTTTAAATCAAGAATTACGCATACCTTTGTGAACGGCGAATTGGTTTATCAAAATTTTAAAGTAAAAGATATTCTTGTTGGAAAGCGTTTGCTTTTTGACAGATAAAAATTTTATTATGAAACCGCAGGTTCACGACACGAGCGCCAGCGAACTGGAGAAACAATTCCTTATTAAAAAATATTGAAGCATGAGTAAAAATAATTTTCTTTTAGGTTTAATAGTGCTTTTTTTCGGGTGCAATAGTAATTCTGTTGAAAAGCCCAAAAACCTTATAGATAAAGATAAAATGGTCGATATTTTATATGATATATCTTTATTGGAAGCCATTAAAACGCAAAACATCGGTGGTGGTATAACAGTGAAAATGGGGAACGAATATATTTATAAAAAATATAAAATTGACAGCATTCAGTTTGTAAAAAGTAATAAATATTACGCTTCTGATATTGAGGAATACAAAAAAATGTTTGAGAAAGTTAAAGAAAAACTGAGTGCTGAAACTTTGAAAAATGATGTCGAATTGAAGAAAAACGGTCAAGCTGTTCCACCAAATTCTGATATACCACAAGTACAATAATTATTGCTGCAAAGAAACAACTTCATTAACTACATCATCAATGCTTTGAAACTCAAAATTCAAAGCATTTTTTATTTTTTCATTGGATATAAATTCAGAAGAATATAGCGAATTCGCGCTATATTTTGATAGTTTTCTTTTAGTTCCAAAAATGTTTGAAACCAGCCAGTCCAATCGCCAGCCTATAGCTGTCATCCAAGGTTTTGCTTCAATTTTAGGTTTTTTGACCTTCAGCTTTTCAGCAATTAAAAAGATAACTTTTTTGAAAGTTAGGTTTTCAGCAACAAGCGTAAATCGTTCTCCGACAATATTACTTTTCATTAATTCAATCATGATTTTTACTACATCGGTAACTCCAATATAGCCTGTAGAACCATTGGTATAAAACGGGAATCCTTTTTTTATAGTACTGAAAAATAAGCCACTCCCTTGGTTCCAGTCCCGAAGCTTAGGGACGGCGCCAAAAATCACTCCCGGATTTACAATTACGACATTCAAACCTTCTTGTTGTCCGCGCCAAATCTCCATTTCGGCACCATATTTTGAAATCGCATAATCGCTGTGAGCAGCTTCCGGATTCCATTCGGTTTCTTCGGTAATTTGCTTCGCCTGTTCGCTCTTTGAGCTCGAGTGTTTTTCGTGCGAAGCCAGATTTCCTAACGCTGCTATCGAACTGACATGGCAGAGTTTTTTAATTTTATTGTCGATACAAAAATTCACGATGTTGGCTGTGCCTTCTATATTTACTTTTCGAAGTAACTCTTCATCATTTGGATTATATGAAATCAAACCTGCACAATGATAAACATAATCTACATTTTTGAATGCTATTCCGAGAGAAGGAACATCAATAATATCCGCCTGAACCCAATCGATTTTGTAGAATAAGTGTTCTTTTTGATAAAGTTTAAACAGAGATTTTGTCTTTTCGATGGATTTTGGTTCTCTATAAATTGCCCGGATAGTAGTCTCACTTTCTACTAAATGCATCAGCAAATGTGCTCCGACTAAACCTGTTCCGCCTGTGACTAAAATCATAGGGGCAAAGGTAAATAGATTTTTTGCTTTTCTATATTTAGGGTTCACTTTATTAGATAAAGCAAATACAAATTTTGTTAATCAACTTTTTTGTAATTCTTGTTAATAATTTTATATTATTTTTTTTTGTAAGAAAACAATTTTTTATTTTTGTACTATTAGTAACACAAACAAACATTTATTATGAGCAATTTAACGCAAAACCGATTGAACGCAACCTTAAGCCCGGCGGCGGTAACCGCTATCAACGCAAGTATTACGGCTATAGGAACGCAGCTTCCTGCCGGTAGTTTGACCGATGAGGAACGCACTAGCTTTAGAGCTATTGATGTTAACAACAAAATTTTTGTAGAAGACACCATTACCGAGATGGGCATTAGCGGTGCGGGTATCATTCCGCCGTTTTTAAACAGTACTATTATTCAAACCGATTTAACCCTTTTCGGACAGTTAGACTCTATTGAGTCAAACTTAACCAACCTGTTGCGCCGCGTGTCCGACTTAAAGCGTATTTGTGGCAGCGAGGGCTATGACAATGGGCTGGCGGTATACCGCATTTATGAAGCGGCAGCGATGGCAGGTATTCCTGGCGCAAAAGAGTCGTATGAAAAGCTAAAACAACGTTTTGATGGGCAAGGCAATAGTGGTAAAAAATCGGACGGAACCACTTTTTAATCCAATTCAAGACCAATTAAAAACACCTAATTTTAGGTGTTTTTTTTATCCCAAATCAAAAATTAAAATATAGCTATAATTACTTACTAAAACTGTATGATTATCCAAATAAATTGGAAGATTATGTAATTAAATTATGTATATATATAATTAAATTTTAATATTATACAATTAAATTGTAAGACGATATAATTAAACTATGTATATATCCAATTAAATTTAATATTTATGTAATTAAATACTATATTTATACAAATAAATTGTTTAAATATAGTATTTAATTATATATTTTTGTATAAAAATTATAAAACAGAATCAATATGGATTGTCCAACTGCACCCGATACGGGTAAAATGCTTCGAGACTATTTTGCCGAAAAAAGAATTAGAAAAAATGCCC
>JAYTGH010000134.1:0-2412 GCA_043733645.1 Flavobacterium sp.
GCTAAAAGAAAAGCAGGTAAAAAGAATTATTCTAACGCGTCCTGCGGTGGAAGCTGGAGAAAATCTGGGTTTCCTTCCTGGAGATATGAAAGAAAAACTTGATCCGTATATGCAGCCTTTATATGATGCTTTGCGCGATATGTTGCCACCACAAACTTTGGAAGATTATATCCTAAAAGGAATTATCCAAATTGCACCTTTGGCTTTTATGCGTGGAAGAACTTTGGATAATGCTTTTGTTATTTTGGATGAAGCTCAGAATACAACGCATTCACAAATGAAAATGTTCTTAACCCGTATGGGAAAAAGCGCTAAGTTTATCATCACCGGTGACCCGGGACAAGTGGATTTACCACGCAGAACCATTTCTGGATTGAAAGAAGCGATACTTGTTTTAAAAGATGTTGAAGGTATTGGAATCATTTATCTTGATGATAAAGACATCGTTCGTCACAGATTAGTCAAAAAAGTGATTGATGCCTATAAGAGTATTGAGAATAACGACTAGTCAATCCTAGCTTGTCATTCTGACGAAGGGAGACCCGAAGGCAAAGCCTGAATTGGCGAAGTAATCTTAACCCTATCAAACTAAAACTTGACAGGGTTTCTTTTTTTAATTTAAGTTGATGACAAAAAAGTTGACTCAAATTCCTATTTTTGTACCCACAACATAATTTATCCTGAGCCTGACTAAGGACAACACAACATAATGAATACTATAACTACAACTCATTTCCAGTTTCCTGGACAAAAATCAGTATATCGCGGCAAAGTCCGTGAAGTCTATAACATCAACGATGAATTGTTGGTAATGATTGCCACTGATAGATTATCTGCCTTTGATGTCGTAATGCCAAAAGGAATACCCTATAAAGGACAAATTCTAAACCAAATCGCGACCAAGTTTATGCATTTGACGCAAGATATTGTTCCGAATTGGCTTATTGCAACTCCCGATCCAAACGTTGCTGTTGGTCATCTATGTGAGCCTTTTAAGGTCGAGATGGTAATTCGTGGTTATCTTTCAGGACATGCTGCACGTGAGTATGCTTTAGGAAAAAGAACTATTTGTGGCGTTACCATGGTAGATGGTTTAAAAGAAAATGATCATTTTCCGACGCCATTAATCACACCAACAACAAAAGCAGATAATGGTTCACACGATGAAGACATTTCGCGTGAAGCGATTTTAGCGAACGGAATTGTTTCAGAAGAAGAATATCTGGTTTTAGAAAAATATACACGTGCTTTATACCAACGAGGAACAGAAATTGCGGCAAGCCGGGGATTGATTTTGGTGGATACCAAATATGAATTTGGGAAAACCAAAGACGGAAAGATTGTTTTAATCGATGAAATTCACACACCTGATTCATCCCGCTATTTTTATTCTGATGGTTATAAGGAAAGGCAGGATAATGGTGAAGAACAAAAGCAATTATCAAAAGAGTTTGTCCGTCGTTGGCTAATTGAAAACGGTTTTCAGGGAAAGGATGGTCAGCAAATACCAGATATGACCGATGAATATATAGTAACTGTTTCTGAACGTTATATCGAATTGTATGAAAATATTCTTGGAGAAAAATTCATCAAAGCAGATATTTCAAACATCAATCAAAGAATAGAAAAGAATGTACTGAGTTTTCTCAACCAATAAAATAACACTCAAATAAAGATTAACTAACCATCTGCTACTTCGGATGGTTTTTCTTTGCATAGATATAGACATCCAATAATTAACAAATTTGTTAAATGTACGTTATTACTATTTTTTTCTGTAACGAAATGTAAACATAATAGTCTTACTCTTTAATCATTAACATTTAAATCATCATCATGAAATCAACGAATCACGAACACCAAAAAAACAAACTCGCAAGCGTGAGTAAAAAATCAATCATTATCATGGGATTAGCTCTAGTAGCTTTTACAGACGTTGCAGTAGCAAGTACTGTTTCAACCTTTTCAACTTCTAAAGAAATTGTAAATTACAACAACACACCGCTGTGTAACGCTATCATCAAAGGTGATATAGCAACAGTTAAAAAATTCGTTGAGTATGGCACCGATGTAAACGAAATGTCAAACGGATTAACACCATTAATGTTAGCCGCTCGTTATAACAAAGTAGATATTCTTAAATATCTATTAGAAAAAGGAGCTGACAAACAAATCAAAGACGAAAGAGGAAACACGGCATTAAAATATGCAGAAAATTCTAAATCACAAGAAGCTGTAGACTATTTGAAACAAGCTTAATGCCAATCTAAAAAGCACCGTTTATAATCATAAACGGTGCTTTTTTATTTCCAACAAGTAATAAAAACCCCTTATATGTTAATATATTGTTAAATTTAAGTACCATGCAAAACAAGATACCTGTTTTTAACCATATATTTGCATAGGATATTA
>JAYTGH010000135.1:0-2402 GCA_043733645.1 Flavobacterium sp.
CAGATATAGGAAAAACTGTTATCAGCCGTGTGATAATCACTACTTTCAAGCAAAATACTATTGGGAAACTTATCCCGAATTTTGAGATAAATACTCACCGGCGTAATCGTATCCGCAAGGATTTGTTTGTGCTGCGTATGTAATTGAAACTGTTGCATAATGAAAGTTGTTAAAATGAAAAAAGACCTGTCGTGAATGACAAGTCTTTTATATTATTTGGATAAATGATACCAATAACGGACTGATTCACGACGATTGACGTAAACTATTCCACCACCAGGTAGCATTTAAAATATTCATCATTTTGATTTAGTATAATACAAATATAGGAATGTGTTTTTAATTTCCAAGTAAAAAATAAAAAAACCTCGAAAATTTCTTTTCGAGGTTTTTCATAGCAATAATTCCCTAATTAGAACTGTAGGTTAACAGTTAAGTCGAAATCATCATTAATAGCTTTGTCTCCAATGCTATCAAAGAAGCTTTTAGAACCATATTTGATATCGTATTTCGTTCTGTCGATTTTTAGAACAGTTGAACCTGTATTTCCTTTTACTGCTAAATCAAAAGTTACAGGATTAGTAATTCCTTTAATTGTTAAATCTGCTGTTACGGTATAAACACCGTTTGCTTTTGTAGCAACTTTTTTGAATACTAAGGTTGCCGTTTTGAATTTTTCAGTATTAAAGAAATCATTTGATTTTAAATGACCTTCTAATTTTGTTTTCCAGTCACCTGATAAATCTGTGGTTACTAATGAAGTCATGTCAACTGTGAAGTTTCCACCAGCTACTTTTCCGCTTTTGAATATCAAGTTTCCATCTTGAAAATTAACAGTTCCAGAGTGTTCTCCGGTTACTTTTTTAGCGTTCCAGTTAATGGTGCTTTTTTCTACATTGATTTTTTTACTTTGTGCAGTAGCTACTGTTGTTCCAAAAGCCACTAGTAATGCAATTGCAATTGTTTTTAAATTTTTCATTGTCTGTAATAGTTTAAGTTATGATTATAAATTGATAAATAATTCTTCGTTTGATTTGCGCACTTTAACATAGTGTTGGGTTGTATCTTCTTCATGACGATAGCCAATTGTTGCTATCACTGCAGCGTTCAAACCTAATTTATCTAAGCCCAAAATTTCATTGAATTGTGCTGGTACAAAACCTTCCATTGGAGTTACATCAATATGTAATTCGGATGCAGCATTTAATAAATTGCTTAAAGCAATATAAGTTTGTTTTGCTGTCCAAGTGTTTCTTACATCTTCTGGCAGACCTATTATATTTGATTTCATAAAATCAGCATAACCTTGAACTGCTTCCATTGGAATTCTTCTGGTTTCGATTAGATTTTGAAAATAAGCATCAATTTCTGCCTGTCCAAAATTGGTAATGTTAGCAAAAACAATTAGTTGTGAAGCATCTACAATTTGAGATTGTCCCCAAGCTGCAGGTTGTAATTGCGCTCTGATTTCTGAATTATCAATGATGAAAACTTTGTAGGGTTGTAATCCATAAGATGAAGCTGATAAACGAATCGCTTCTTTCAAAGTTTCTAAATCTTCTCTAGATACTTTTTTGGTTGTATCAAATTTTTTGGTTGCGTAACGCCAGTTTGCGTTTGTGATAAAATTGCTCATAGTTTTTTATTAATTAATGGTTCTATATTTTTCTAATAAAGTATTCAATTGTTCTAGCTCGGCATGAGTTAGGTTTTTTGCAAAAAGCTTTTCGTGTTTCAATACAAAAGGATCTAATTCATTTAAAACATCTAATCCTTTTTGTGTAATCATGACTTCAATTTTTCTACGATTATCCGGGCAAACTTCCCGAGTAACAAAGTCTTTGAGAAGCAGTTTGTCAATCAGTCGGGTAGTATTGCTGTTTTTGGACAGCATTCTTTCCTGAATGACACACATATTAGCAGGGAACCCTTTTTGACCACGAAGTATTCTCAAAACATTATATTGTTCTCCAGACAAATCATAAGGCTTCATTAGTTCGGTAAACTTGTCATTGATAACGTTTTGCGTAAACATAATATTCAAGATGACCTTTTTAGCATCATCCATAGTTACTGTCGATTTTATCACGTCTTCGATTTTCATAATTACCAGTACAATATTTGTAGGTACAAATGTATAGTATATTTTTATTTGTATATACAAATGTTTGTTATTTTTTTGTTAATTTTTTAAATAGGGTATAAGTTCAATAACATTTCAAGTGCAATCAAGTATCTTTGTTTTTTACAAAAAATACAAATAATGGATTTATCACAAGAAAACTGGAAATCAAAATTAGAAAACGATCCTAATGCAGTTATCCTGGATGTAAGAACAGAAGACGAATGGAACGAAGGAATTATTCCCAATGCCGTTTTAAATGATATATATAAAGGGCAAG
>JAYTGH010000136.1:0-2398 GCA_043733645.1 Flavobacterium sp.
TAATAAAATAATAAACAAAATGCCAATAACGGTAAAAACTGAATTAGACGACATTGCTATTGACCGAATTATTGAAATGGCTTGGGAAGACCGAACTCCTTTTGATGCTATTAAATTTCAGTTTGGTTTGGCTGAAGCCGATGTAAAAGCGTTGATGAAACAAGAACTCAAATTTAGCAGCTACAAACTCTGGAGAAAACGCGTTGAAAATTGTAAAACAAAGCATCTGGCAAAACGCGTAGAAGGAATCGATAGATTCAAATGCAATATGCAACGTGCGATTTCAAACAATAAAATTTCGAAACGATAAAAACATGGAAAAAGAAAGACCTGATAATATAGTATTTTCTGAACAACAAGGTTATAATGCTAGTCTGTTACCTTACGCAACAAATATTGGCGCGCCATTAATTAAAGTAGATGATGTTGTTTCATGGAAAAGTAGAGGGATTAGTACCGTAAACAAAGAGTTTGAAAATAAGTTCAATGAACTTAAAATTCAATATCAAAATTTAATTAACGAGTTTGAATGGAACGAATTAGTATATAGCGCAAAGTTTTCATTCGAACCTGTTATTGGTGAAATTTATCATTTGTATGTTGGCGATGATGGAATCAATTTTCTATCATTAATTTCTCCACAAGAATGGAATAAAGAACACCTAGGAACATTCAGATTGAATAGCGATAAGAAGTGGATTGTACTTAATCAAAAACCTAATTTTTTTCAGCAAAACCAACAATAAACCACAACATGCAGAAACATATTTCTTCAAATGCTATTATGGCGATGGAAAAGCAAGAACGTGTACATTTTATAAATAGTCTAGGCGGTTTTAAAAGTGTAGCCCTTGTTGGAACCATTGATAATAAAGGAAAAACTAACCTCGCTGTTTTTAGTTCGTTGATTCATATTGGTGCGAATCCAGCATTGATTGCATTAATTTTTAGACCAAGTCCGCCAGAACGAAATACCTTGAGTAACATTATTGAAACCGGTTTTTATACTTTGAATCATATCAATGAAAAAATCTATCAACAAGCACATCAAACTTCGGCGCGCTATGAAAAAGGGGTTTCTGAATTTGATGAAACTGGTTTAACACCCGAATATAAAAATAATTTTAGCGCCCCTTTTGTAAAAGAAAGTTTGGTGCAAATTGGAATGGCATTTCGAGAAAAAATTGATATCACAATCAATAATACGATTATGGTTATTGGTGAAATTGTTGAAGTTTATTTTCCAGAAAATTGTCTCAGCAAAGATGGGTTTATCGATTTAGAAAAAGCGAATAGTATTACTTGTTCCGGATTGGATAGTTATCACAAAACCATTCAATTAGACCGATTGAGTTATGCCAAACCCTATAAAGAGTTAACATCGTTACTACAGCATTGAATAAAAAAGCCATAAATATTGTTTGGTTTAAAAGAGATTTGCGATTCACAGATCACGAACCTTTATTTTACGCGCAACAATCGGGTTTGCCTATTTTACTGCTTTATTGTTTTGAACCTTCAGTAATGCGCTATGATGATTCAGATGTGAGACATTGGCGGTTTGTTTATGAATCGATTCATGGTTTGCAAACCCAATTAAATTCGGTTAACGCAACACTACATTTTTTTAACAATGAAGCCAAAGTAGTTTTCGAAGAAATTATAAAAGTGTATGATGTAAAAACTGTTTTTTCGCATCAGGAAATTGGAAATAAAATCACTTTTGATAGAGATATCGAAATGCAACAATACTTTACTGAAAATGCAATCGAGTGGAAGGAATTCCAACTGCACGGCGTAATTCGGAAATTAAAATCCACAAAAAATTGGGATAAACTTTGGGAAAATGTAATGCGAGATACTCCCAAAATAATTGATTTAAATTCTCTAAAAACTGAAAAATTAGAATCCGATTTATACAACAAAGTAAAAGGAGAAAATCTAAATAACGAAATCACAACTCGCAACAAGAACTTCCAACAAGGTGGCGAATATTGGGCTTGGCGCTATTTAGATAGTTTTGTAAAAGAACGCTATGTTAATTACAGCAAGCACATCTCAAAACCCCATTTAAGCCGAAAAGGATGCAGCCGCATATCGCCTTATTTGGCGTATGGCAACATCAGTATGCGGATGGTTTATCAATATACTAATCAGTTTTATGAAAAAGCTTCTAACAAAAGGGCGATCCTAAATTTTGTGTCGCGACTACATTGGCATTGTCATTTTATGCAAAAGTTTGAAGATGAATGTCGAATGGAATTCCATAACATCAATACTGCTTTTGATGCGATAATAAAACCTAAAAACGAAGTTTTTATTAAGGCTTGGCAACAAGGAAAAACCGGAGTTCCTATTGTCGATGCCTGTATGCGATGTGTTGTTACTACGGGTTATC
>JAYTGH010000137.1:0-2393 GCA_043733645.1 Flavobacterium sp.
TAATCACACGTTCTGCAAAGGTTAGTCTGTTACGTTTTTTTTCCATTACAACAAATTTAAAAAAATTAAAAGTGTTGCATTAAGTTATTGAATTTACGCATTGATTGATGTGATAATTAATTTCGCCATATAATTGTACGTGATCATTACTGTTATCAGCAATTACATTTGTATCACTTATTTCTTCTCTTGATGCTGTTCCATTTGAAAGTGTCCGCATAAAATAAACCTGCAATTCCATTGAAACCACAATATTTTTATAAATAGTATATTGAGGCTTAATAATAGGTCCGATTCCCAATGAAACTATCGGTCCAATTCTATCATTAACGTTTATTATTTGATTAGCTATTGGACTATTATCACTAATTTTTACTTGTTGAATATTGTAATCGTAATCTCCTCTTCCTTTTAAAAAATAAATCGAGGCCAAATCCAAACCACAATCTATAGAAAACCTGTCGTTCAAATGTATTCTTTTTGCGATTCCGACAAATAGATTGATATGATTTTGAGTATAATTATCATTCTAGTTAACTATTAATTTATAGTCTTCGGCGTTGTTGATAGTTACACGATCACTATGATCTTTACTATTGATAAATGAAATGCCTAATCTTGGTCTGAACACAACATCATTTTGAATTCTTTCATAACTAATGCCAATTGCACTTGAAAAAGAATTTGTAGAATTGTAATTATTTACAGTATAATCAGTTCCAAATAACGACTCAAAGTCATAAAAAGGTTTGACTAAATTGTCTAATGGCTGGTAAAATTCTATGCTAATTGCATTTTTTTTAGTCTTTGGTTTTACAGAAGCGTTTTGACAGAAAACTGTTGAGACTGATAATATCGACAATAGGATTATAGTAACGGATTTTGTTTTCATAAGGGAAAAGAGATTGGTTTGGATTATAACTATAACGCAAAATATAGTAATTTATTATAATTTTCTCACAAAGCAATTTGAATAAAGCAGTAACCTAAAATCGAGTCAGTAATTTAAATCGTCTGTATTTTATCCTGCAAACTCTTAATCTCATCACGAAGTTTGGCTGCCTGCATGAAATCTAGTTCTTTAGCTGCTTTTTCCATTGCTTTTCGGGCGTCACGGATTTTCTTTTCGATTTCGGGTTTGGATAAATACAAACTTTCCGGTTCGGCAGCTTTCAGCGCTTGATTTTCATAATATTGTGTGGAGACAGAATTATTTCCTAAAGCACTTCCTAAACTTTTGTTTAGTGCTGTTGGTTCCAGTCCATGTAAAGTATTGTAGGCAATTTGTTTTTCGCGACGGTAATTGGTATCGTCCATAGTTTTTTGCATGCTGTTGGTAATCTTATCGGCATACATAATCGCTTTTCCGTTTACGTTTCGTGCAGCACGACCAACGGTTTGTGTCAAGGAACGATGGCTACGCAGAAAACCTTCTTTATCGGCATCTAAAATCGCCACGAGTGAAACTTCGGGTAAATCTAAACCTTCACGAAGTAAGTTTACGCCAATCAAAACGTCAAACAAACCTTTACGCAAATCCTGCATGATTTCAACACGTTCCAAAGTATCCACATCCGAATGAATATAACGACATCTGATAGAAACTTTGGTCAAATATTTAGTCAGTTCTTCCGCCATTCTTTTGGTTAAAGTCGTGACCAAAACTCTTTCGTCGGCTTCACATCTTA
This sequence comes from Flavobacterium sp., assembly GCA_043733645.1. GTDB lineage: Bacteria > Bacteroidota > Bacteroidia > Flavobacteriales > Flavobacteriaceae > Flavobacterium. The sequence goes on from JAYTGH010000137.1 coordinate 1,689, forward strand.
GCTGAATTTCTTCAATCAAATCATCAATCTGGTTCAAACTTGGGCGAACTTCTATAATCGGGTCAAGCAATCCCGTTGGTCGAATAACTTGCTCTACATAAATTCCTTCCGATTTTTGCAATTCGTAATCCGCTGGCGTTGCTGAAACATAAATTACTTGATTCTGCATCGCTTCAAATTCCTCAAACTTCAACGGACGATTGTCCATTGCAGCGGGTAATCGGAAACCATATTCGACTAAGTTTTCTTTTCGGCTTCTATCGCCGCCATACATAGCATGAACCTGCGAAATTGTTACGTGACTTTCGTCGACAACCATCAGATAGTCTTTTGGAAAATAATCGAGTAGGCAGAAAGGTCTTGTTCCAGGAAGGCGTCGGTCAAGATAGCGGGAATAATTCTCAATTCCGGAGCAATAGCCTAATTCACGGATCATTTCTAAATCAAAATTAGTACGTTCTTCCAGTCGCTTTGCCTCAAGATGTTTGCCTATTTCTTTAAAATAATCGACTTGTTTTACTAAGTCTTGCTGGATATCCCAAATCGCTGCCTGCAAAACGTCGGGTGAAGTCACGAACATATTTGCCGGATAAATATTCAGTTTTTCATAACGCTCTAAAACTTTAGTGCTTTTGGCATCAAAAGCTTCAATTTCTTCAATCTCATCGCCAAAAAAATGCACACGATACGGTTCATCAGCATAAC
>JAYTGH010000138.1:0-6758 GCA_043733645.1 Flavobacterium sp.
GGAATGAATGTCGTGGGCGATTTATTCGGAAGCGGAAAAATGTTTCTGCCTCAAGTAGTAAAATCGGCGCGTGTAATGAAAAAAGCCGTGGCCTATTTATTGCCGTTCATTGAAGCTGCAAAACGCCCCCCAGCCCCCGAGGGAGGAGTCAAAACTTCACAACATTGGGAGACAGCAAATAAACACAATTACGGTCTTCTGAAAAAATATGCTTTGGAAATGAGACATAAACCGACTGATGCAGAACATGTTTTGTGGGAAGCTTTAAGTGGTAAAAAATTAGAAGGATTCAAATTTAGAAGACAACATATTATAGGAAATTATATTGCTGATTTTATTTGTTTGAAAGAAAATTTGATTATCGAAGTTGATGGTTTAATACATCAATTGCCAGAAAATAAAACGAATGATGAAGAAAGAACGTCATGGTTAAGAAACGAAGGATACCATGTTGTTCGTTTTAAAAATGAAGAAATTATTACTTCGCTAGATAGTGTTACGGATAGAATTTTAGTAGCATTAAAAACTCCCCCTTCGGGGGCTGGGGGGCGTGGAAAAGTGCTAATGGCAACCGTAAAAGGTGATGTGCACGATATTGGTAAAAATATTGTAGCTGTAGTTTTAGGTTGCAACAATTTCGAAATCATTGATTTGGGCGTTATGGTTCCGCCAGAAAAGATTATCGAAGCAGCTATTCGTGAGAATGTAGATATCATTGGGTTGAGCGGATTGATTACGCCGTCATTGGACGAAATGGTTTATCTGGCAAAGGAAATGGACAAACTCAACATCAAAATACCGATTATGATTGGAGGCGCAACTACTTCTCGGGCACACACTGCCGTGAAAATTGCTCCGGAATATAAAGAAACTGTTGTTCACGTAAACGATGCTTCGCGTGCGGTAACAGTGGCCAGTAATCTGTTGCAAACGGAAACCAAAGTGGAATATGCGAAAACCGTTCGTGCCGAATATGATAAACTTCGCGATGGTTATTTAAACAGAAGCCGTGACAAAAATTATCTGTCAATAGAAGATGCCCGTAAAAATAAATTGCAATTAGACTGGAATAATTTTACTCCTGTGAAACCCAATTTCATCGGAACAAAAACTATTGAAGTGGAATTATCTGAATTAGTTGATTTCATCGATTGGACACCATTTTTCAGTTCATGGGAATTGTACGGAAAATATCCAGCGATTTTAACAGATGAGGTTGTGGGTGAACAAGCCACAGTTTTATTTGCTGATGCGCAAAAAATGCTAAGCCAAATCGTTTCCGAAAAATGGTTAACAGCGAAAGGAATTCTTGGGATTTTCCCCGCTAACACAGTTAACGATGACGACATCTTCGTACAACCAACAACCGACAACCAACAACCGACAACTTTTTTAACCTTACGCCAACAATCCCAAAAAACAGCTGGCGCTCCAAATATTGCTCTAGCTGATTTTGTAGCTCCAAAAGACAGTGGAAGGCAAGATTACATAGGATGTTTTTGTGTGACAACAGGCTTCGGTGTAGACGAAAAAGCAGCCGAATTCGAAAAGCAATTAGACGATTACAATTCGATTTTGGTAAAAGCTCTTGGCGACAGATTAGCGGAAGCTTTCGCAGAATATTTGCATCTTAAAGTTCGTAAAGAACTTTGGGGTTACGCATCCGATGAAAGCTTGTCGAATCAGGATTTGATTGATGAAGAATACAAAGGAATTCGACCTGCACCAGGTTATCCTGCTTGCCCTGACCATTTAGAGAAACCAACGATTTGGAAATTATTAAATGTAGAACAAGAAATCGGAGTGACCTTAACCGAAAGCATGGCAATGTGGCCGGCATCATCAGTTTCCGGATATTATTTTGGAAACCCTGAAAGCAAGTATTTCGGACTCGGAAAAATAAAAGAAGACCAAGTCATAGATTACGCTAAACGCCGCGGAATTTCAACAGATAAAGCCACAAAATGGCTGAATCCTAATATTGCCGACTGAAAGACAAAGCCCGCGTGAAGGATGGAAGCAAGGTGCCGCGCACCGCGAACAGCCTGACACCGGCGCAAGTAAATTTAAATAATTAAGATAAACGTGGTGCGCCGGTGGCACGCCCAAAAAAGAATCTGAGTAGAAATGAAAGTAACCCAACATATAGAAAACGCCAACGGAAAACCATTATTTTCGTTCGAAATTTTGCCGCCATTAAAAGGACAAAACATCCAGTCAATTTTTGATAGCATTGATCCGTTAATGGAGTTTAATCCACCATTCATAGATGTAACCTATCATCGTGAGGAATATGAATTCAAGGAATTGCCAAGCGGACTTTTGCAAAAGAAGATTGTAAAAAAACGTCCGGGAACGGTTGGTATCTGCGCCGCAATCCAGAATAAATATTCGGTTGATGCGATTCCACATATTTTGTGTGGTGGTTTTACCAAAGAAGATACCGAAAACCTATTGATTGATTTGGACTTCCTTGGTATTGATAATGTGGTGGCACTACGCGGTGATGCCTTGAAAACAGAAACCTATTTCAAACCGGAAAAAGAAGGGAATGAATTCTCAACCGATTTGGTTTTGCAAATTAGTAATCTGAACAACGGAATTTATTTAGATGAAGATTTGAAGAATTCGGCGCAGACCAATTTTTGTATCGGTGTTGCGGGTTATCCTGAAAAGCACATGGAAGCACCAAGCCTCGATAGCGATATTCATTTCCTGAAACAAAAAATCAAAAACGGTGCAGAGTATATCATTACGCAAATGTTTTTTGACAATAAAAAATTCTTTGATTACGTTGCCAAAGTCCGTGCGGCGGGAATTACCATTCCGATTATTCCTGGTTTGAAACCTATTGCAACTAAAAAACAATTGAATTTAATTCCACACCGATTTAGTTTAGAACTACCCGATGATTTGATTATGGCAGTAGTTAAAGCCAAAGACAACGACGCCGTAAAACAAATTGGAATTGATTGGTGCACGCAGCAAAGTAAAGAATTGGTTGCTGCCGGAATCCCGGTTTTGCATTACTATTCGATGGGAAAAGCTGAGAATATTAAGGCAATTGCTTCGGCCATTTTTTAGCATTGTATTTGGCTTAATTCATAAAAGATGTAGAGTAATGGTCCTAAAAACATAAGCAGTAATGCTGCTATCGATAGGCCATAATATTTGGGTTTGTTTCTTATTAAGAAAACAATTCCAACTGAATTAATGGCAAATATGCTTATGTGCCAAAATACAAAATAGACTTCATTGAATTTTAAGTTAATGGGAATTATCAATGCCACCAGTTCTATGGCAAGGACAATTACCAGATTTTTATTTAGGTTTTCCATGCAGTCATTTTTTCAAAGATACTTTATTTTCACAAAAGGCTATTCCTAAATTAGCCCCGATAGGAGCGACACCTTGTATAACGTATAGCGGGAATATGGCTAACAAAAATGCCCAAGCCATTCGCTCCTAAAGATATTCTATTATATTTGTGCGATTTAAATTTTAGGATGAAGCGTTTTTTCTATTTTATTTTATTGATGTCAGGTGTTTGCGTAGCCCAAAAGAATGAAAATTTTTCAGTAGATGTATCCGTTTTACGCGGAAATGTTTTGCCACATACCGCAGATATGTATCAGTTAATTAACGGACATCCGGAAGGAGTGCTGCTTAGTTTCATGGTAAAAACCTATGGAGAAAATGAATGGGAGAGAGTTTATGATTTCCCGGATTATGGAGGGTACTTTTTATATCAAGATTTTAAGAGTGAGCCATTGGGGACTTGTTATTCGGCAGGTGCTTTTTACAATTTTTACTTTTTAAACCGTCATTTGCAGTTTAAGTTGGCAGAGGGTTTAGCTTGGGTCAGCAATCCGTATGATAAAGTTAACAACAGTAAAAACAAAGCTTTTGGCACCAAAATTTTAGATAATACAAATATTGGATTAAGCTACGACAATCAAACTCTTTTTAAGAATATTGGTTTTCATGCAGGATTACTGTTTACTCATTATTCAAACGGCAGAGTTAAGTCGCCAAACAGCGGTGTTAATACCTATCTGTTGAATTTAGGTATAAACTATAATTTTGAACCCGAAAAACCAAGAGTCGCTGTGCTAGATACAACAATGGCAAAAAAATCATTCAGAGAGCCAATAAAGTATAACTTTGTTTTAAGAAGTGGAGTTAATGAAAGTCCAATTATTCGAAGTGGCCAAAAGCCTTTTTACCATATTGGTTTTTATGTAGATAAACGATTGAATCGAAAATCGGCATTGCAATTGGGGACAGAATTGTTCTTGACAAACTCATTTAAAGACTATATCAAATATTACTCAGTTGCCTATCCTGAAATGCATATTGATCCAAATACCGATTACAAAAGGGTTGGGGTTTTTGTCGGACATGAATTGTTTGTAAACAGAATTTCGCTTGAAGCACAACTGGGTTATTATGTATATAGACCGTTTAATAAAGACATTGCATTGTATGATCGAGTTGGAGTGAAATATTATCTTACCAATAAAATTTTTGCTGGCTTTACCATAAAAACGCATTTGTTTTTAGCCGAAGCTCTTGAGTTTGGAATAGGTGTTAGATTATAAAGAGAAAGTGATGAAAAAAGTTGTACTGTTTATCGTTTGTATTTTGATTTTTAATTCTTGTGAAAAACCGAGCGATTGTGTTGAAAGTTCTGGGATTACTGTAACTAAAGATATTCCGGTTGTTGCATTTAAAAAGATTAAAGTTTATAGAGGCATTGAAGTATTCATTACTCAAGGTTCGGAATATAAAGTGCAAATACAAGCAGGTAAAAACTTCATTGACAATATTGAAGTAACACAAAATGGAGACCAACTCTTATTTAAAGATGAGGTGAGTTGTAACTGGGTTCGTGCTTATGGTGAGACTAAAATTTATGTCACAACTCCAACTTTAGAAGAAATCTATTCTAAAACGGACAGAAACATAAGTTCCATTGGCGTCTTGACTTTTCCTGATTTGAGTATTCTCTCTTTAGACAAAGATGCTGATGGCGAAAGAGGAGCGGGAACTGGGGATTTTCATCTTGAAGTCAATAATAATTCGCTGAATATTGCTAATAATAATGTATCAAGATTTTATCTTTCCGGTCAGACCAATTCAGCCAATTTTTATTTTTATTTTGGCGATGGAAGAATAGAGGCCGAGAATTTAACAGCCCAAAATATTGTTGTTTATCATCGTGGTTCCAATGACATGATAGTAAAACCTATTCAAAGCATTTCTGGAACTATGAATAGTACAGGAAATATCTTCCTAAAAAATGTGCCTCCAATTGTTGCTGTTAATGAGTTATATCAGGGAAGCGTTGTTTATCCTTAAAGAAAGTGATTAGTAAATAGTAATTAGTCACTAGCTTTTACTACTAATTACTATTCACTAGTTACTAATTACTATTTTTTAGTTTTTTCCCTAAAAATCTGTTCGAGGTTCTTGCTTTTCAGACTAATTTGTAAAGTCTTCAACCCGTTATCCTGAGCAAAATCAAATATTTTTGGACGCATATCTTCTTCTGTAGAGAAAGTTAATGTCCAAAGATTTTCGCTTGTATTTTTATACGATTTGATATTCAGTAAACCTGCCAGTATAGCTTCATCAATAGTTTTGTCAAACTCCACTTCGATGATTTGCTCTTTTTCTTCCGAAACTAGTTTGTCCAGTTTTTTATCAGTCACGATTTTTCCGTTGTCAATGATGATTACACGGTCGCAGATTGCCTCAACTTCCTGCATAATGTGCGTAGAGAGAAAAACGGTTTTGTCTTTCCCAACGTTTTTAATTACGTTTCTGATTTCCACTAATTGATTTGGATCCAATCCAGTGGTTGGTTCATCCAAAATCAAAACATCCGGATTGTGAAGCAGAGCCGTAGCTAAGCCAACACGTTGACGAAAACCTTTCGATAATTGTCCGATTTTCTTATGACTTTCAGGCGATAAACCGGTTAGCTGAATGACTTCTTCAATCCGCGTTTTCGAAACTTTATACACATCAGCATTGAATGCCAAATATTCACGAACATACAAATCCAGATACAACGGATTGTGTTCCGGCAAATAGCCAATAGAAAGCTGCACCGCTTTTTGATTTACGGTTACATCATTTCCGTTCACAGTTGCCGTGCCTTCATCTGCATTAAGAAATGTAGTCAAAATTTTCATCAAGGTAGATTTTCCAGCGCCATTCGGACCAAGAAAACCAACAATTTCCCCTTTCTTGATGGAAAAAGAAACCTTGTCTAATGCTTTTTGGGTACCATAACTTTTGGAAACATTTTGAACTTCTATTGACATACAATTGATTTTGAGCAAATGTAATAATTAATGAAAGCATATACCTCAGTAGATTGTTAATTTCTACCACATAGAATCATAGAAAATAAATTTTTTGGGCAAAGTTTATTGTGTTCCTTAAAAAGCGAAGCTACTTATAAAGTTTTGAAAATCTATGTTTCTATGTGGTTTTAATGAAATTACAATTTTAGGAAACGCTAACGCAATTTTTTTTGCTATTACTTGTTAAACCTATACTTTTATTTTTTACATTAGCCAAACACAAAAAACAAAATGGCACACACAGCAACCTATTATAACAATTCATTTTATTTTTTCTGGAAACAGAAAGGGATTGTCATATAGTTGTTTTAGAAATAAAAAATCACTTATAAAGATACAATCCCGATGCAAATCGGGATTTTTTTTTGAATATGGAAACAAAAA
>JAYTGH010000139.1:0-17014 GCA_043733645.1 Flavobacterium sp.
GGTTCAAATCGCAACTCTACATATTCGTGAAGACGAAGTACACCAACCAATCCAACGTTAAACCCCGAATGTCCTTTAACATCTATAAGCTTATCTGGCGCGGGATTCGTTTTAAAATCGGTTTTAAAATCAAAACTACTAAAACCTAAAAAGTAACCCCAATAAACATGTTGTTTGTCAAAATTCTCCAAATTAATTATCGGATCTTTTGTAAACAAGCTTTTGCCCAATTGAGCATTGGCATATGTAGAAAGTAGAAGAAAAAGAACTACTATTTTTTTCATATTGTTATTAAAAAATTCAATTTCATTTTTTGGTTGCTGTATAAATGGTCGCAACACCAAACGTTTGTGGCATAGCTTTACATTCTATAAACGAAATTTTACGCAATATATTGTTTAAAGTTTCTCCAAAAGGAAAATTTGCTGCCGATTCCGATAAATAGCCATAAGCGTTATTGTCTTTCGAGAAAATTTTCCCAATGATTGGTAAAATAAATTTAGTGTAAAACCTATAGCCTTGTTTAAATGGAAACTTAGTCGGAACGGAAGTTTCTAAAATCACAAAAATCCCATTTGGTTTTAAAACTCTATAGATTTCAGCTAATCCTTTTTCCAGATTTTCAAAATTCCGAATGCCAAATGAAACCGTAATCGCATCAAAATAATTATCAGGATAAGGCATGTTTTCGCTGTCGCCCAAAACCATTTCTATTTTATCTGTTAGTTTTTTGTTTTCAATTTTTTGCTTCCCCACTTCAAGCATTCCGGCTGATATATCAAGACCAATAATTTTTTTGGCAGAAGTATTCGACATCATAATTACCAAATCTCCGGTTCCAGTGGCAATGTCAAGAATAGTTTCCGGATTTTTTTCGGCTACTAAAGCGACCACTTTTTTTCGCCATTTCATATCTATACCAAGTGATATAACTCGGTTCAGTCCATCATAGTTCCCCGAAATGGTGTCAAACATTTGGGCAACTTGTTCTTTTTTGCCTAATGACGAATCTTTATAGGGTGTGATACTCTTTGACATGCTTAATTTTTTTGCAAATATAAGCCAATATTTTGATTAGGAGTCTTTTCTTAAGTACGTTTGAAACGTAAAATTAAAGTGATGCTTTTCGTCTTTTGGATGGAATTCCGAAGAAGCTAATTTCCATTTATTCAAATCGATTTCAGGGAAAAAAGTATCGGCTTCAAAGGCGTGATGCACTCTTGTGATGTCTAGTTTATCAGCAATTTCAATAGATTGGCTATAAATTTCACCACCACCAATGATGAATATTTCTTCGGCTGACGGACAAATAGCAATCGCTTTTTGCAACGAATCAACGACAATGCAGTTTTCGGAAGTGTAGTCTTTTTGACGGGTAATAATAACGTGGGTTCTGTTGGGCAACGGTTTTGGAAAACTTTCAAAAGTCTTTCTTCCCATAATAATATAATGACCGGAAGTTACATTTTTAAATCTTTTGAAATCATCCGGCAAATGCCAAAGCAGTTGGTTGTCTTTGCCAAGCGCATTGTTTTCGGCTACAGCAGCGATAAGTGTAATCATTCGGCTGTTGGTTTTGTATTCTCCAAATCGTTTTTTAGCTTTTCTATTTTATGGGTTTGTCGTAGCATTAGTTTATCAACCTGTTCTCTTTCCCAGTTTTTATTCATAAAATTATTAATCACAAAAACCTTGATGACATGAAGCATAAAAATGAAAATCCAAATGGTAACAGCCCATGTCCACCATGTTTTTTCAGGATAAAACCCCAACCATTTATTGGCTATAATTAAAAAAACACAACCAAGAAAAAGCAGTACAAAATGATAAAACAAGCCTTTTTTTTGCTTGATTCTATCTCGGGCATATTCATATAATTCGTGTTGTTCGGGTTCCATAAGAAGAAATTGTGGCTTAAAGGTAGAATTTATTTTTAAAATGGCGAAATGTCATTTTAAGATATCTCCGCTCGAAATCGTTTTCTTAATCACAGATGCAAAATTAAAAGTGCTTTTAATTATACATCTTCTTCTTAATTGGCTTAGTTTTTAGCAAATTCTTAAAAATGATTTGCCATGTAAATCATATTAAACTATTGCTTTACTTTGTCCCAGTAATCTATAAATGAATTAGTTATGGCTATTAAAAAACAAGTTATAAAAACAAAACCGGTTGTTAAAGTTACCTTTTCAATCGAAGCAAAAGAAGCAAATACAGCTTCAGTAGTTGGTGATTTCAATAATTGGAATCCAGCAGAAGGTGAATTATCAAAACTAAAAACAGGAACTTTCAAAGCTACTTTTGATTTACCAAAAGACAATTCTTTTGAGTTCAAATATTTAGTTGATGGTTATTATGTAAACGACCCGGAAGCAGATAGTTATGCTTATAACGAATTTGCTGGTGCTGAAAATAGTGTGTTAGCACTATAAACTTTGGTTTAGGTTTATTGGTTAAAAATCCGTTTCGGTTTCGAGACGGATTTTTTTGTTTTATTGTGCGTTAAGCGTTAATGGAAGATTATATAAGCATCTTACAGTAATACCCCTTTGTTCACCTGGGTTCCAGTTTTCATAACTCGTAACCACTCGGATTGCTTCCTCGTCAAGACCAAATCCTAATCCTTTTATAATTTTAGGGTCTATAATTTTTCCGTCTTTATCAATCACAAAACTTAGTAAAAGTCTGCCGCTGATTTTATTTTTCATTGACTCCTTGGTGTAATTAAAGTGTGAACCAATGTATTGATAAAAGTCTTTTAAACCTTTTTTTGGTATTGGCCTTCTTTCTATAGCAGTATACTCTTTTTTAATCCCATTTTTATCAATAGAATAGCCATAAATGAATTCACCATCTTTATATTCATCAACATAAGAATTACAAGTTTTTCCTGTTGATATTATTGTCCAAATGCCATCTTTCATCCCATTTTTATATTCCCCTTTTTCCTGGAGTGTTTTGGTATTTGATACATATTGTCCATTTCCATTTTCAACCATTTTAGCTCCTTTTTCATCCCAAATAGTCTCAACCAGACAATGTTCTTTTGTGTCGAATTTGTCAGGATTATATTTCCCTTCTTCTTTTAATTTCCCATTTTCATACCAAGTTGAAAACTTTCCGGACTGTTTTTTGTTTTCATAAAATGAAGCGCTTTTTTTGTTTCCGTTTTCGTAATAATTGATTTCTTCACCAATTGGAAAACCACCGTCTTTACCACTTAACGTTTTATCCGACTTAAGACCACCAGATTTATAATATTCAAGGAATTGGTATTCAGATTTCTCTTGCTCTTGGTAGTAATCTTTAATGACTCTTTTGTAGTTATAATTCTCAATAGTGGCTTCCTTGTTCAAGGAATCAAGATAAACAGTTTTGTCATTTGATTCTTGTGCAGATAAAAAATGAGTGAAAAATGCGAAAAGCAACAGAAGTTTTGTTTTCATATTTATATAGCAACCGCGCCCTTAATATGCGGATGCGGTTCGTAACCTTCTAAAGTGAAATCCTCAAAAGTAAAGTCAAAGATGTTTTTTACATTCGGATTTAAAATCATTTTTGGTAATGGTTTTGGATCGCGCGACAATTGTAATTCCATTTGTTCAAAATGGTTATTGTAAATATGTGCATCACCAAAATTGTGAATGAATTCGCCAAGCTGCAAGTCACAAACTTGGGCAATCATCATCGTAAACAAGGCATAGGAAGCAATGTTAAAAGGAACACCAAGAAAAATATCAGCGCTTCTTTGATACAATTGACAAGACAATTTCCCGTCGGCAACATAAAACTGAAAGAACGCATGGCAAGGCGGCAAAGCGGCTTTTCCGTTGGCTACATTTTCGGCAAAAGATTTTGAAGTATCAGGTAATACAGAAGGATTCCAGGCAGAAACCAACATACGTCGGCTATTTGGGTTTTTCTTCAACGTATCAATCAATTCAGTAATCTGGTCAATTTCTTCGCTGTTCCAATTGCGCCATTGATGACCGTATACCGGACCTAAATCGCCATTTTCATCGGCCCATTCATCCCAAATCTTAACGCCATTTTCCTGAAGATAACCAATGTTGGTGTCGCCTTTCAAGAACCAAAGCAATTCATAGATAATCGATTTCAAATGCAGTTTTTTCGTCGTTACCATTGGGAAACCTTCATTTAAATCAAAACGCAGCTGGTAGCCAAAAACACTTTTGGTTCCTGTTCCTGTTCTGTCTCCTTTTTGGCAACCGTTTTCCAAAACGTGTCGCACTAAATCGTGGTATTGTTTCATTTTTTATGGCTTTATGCTATATGCTTTAAGCCTAATGCCTAATGCCTATTGTCTTTATGATTCTCTTTTCGAAATCTCATCACGAATTTTCGCTGCCTTTTCGTAATCTTCGTTTTGAACTGCTTTTTCTAGCCCTTCATGTAATTCTGAAAGACTCATGCTTTTGTATATATCAGTTGAGGCATTGCCTTCGCTGTCTAATCCAAAAGTTTCCGGAGTAGAAAGTACACCGTCATCATCAGGATTCTGATTTTCTAATTCGGTTGGATTGTTTAGATAAATTCCGGCTTTGTCCAAAATGTTTTTATAGGTAAAAATTGGTGCCGAAAATCGCAATGCTAGAGCAATAGCATCAGAAGTTCGGGCATCAATAATTTCTTCGATTTTATCTCTTTCGCAAATAATACTCGAATAGAAAACACCATCAACCAGTTTGTGAATGATTACTTGTTTGACTACGATGTCAAATCTGTCGGCAAAACTTTTGAACAAATCATGAGTCAGAGGACGTGGTGGCTTTATTTCTTTTTCGAGCGCAATCGCAATAGATTGTGCTTCGAATGCACCAATCACAATAGGCAATTTTCGTTCGCCATCCACTTCATTTAAAATCAAGGCATATGCGCCATTCTGCGTTTGACTATAGGAAATCCCCTTTATAGTTAGTTTTACTAAACTCATTATTTTTAAGTATAAAGCCGTGAAGAAATTGTATTCCGACTTTTAATTTATTGTAAATTAAATGGACTGCAAAGTAACAAAAAGTTTTTGCTTCTAAAAACGTTAAGTATAAAAAAAGAGCCATCAATTTCTTGGTGGCTCTTTTAATGAACTAATAAATTGTGAATTATGCGTTTTGAGCTTTGAACTCTTTTAGTTTTTGTGTTAGTCTTGGAAGGATTTCTAAAGCGTCGCCCACAATTCCATAATCGGCAACTTTAAAAAATGGCGCATCAGCATCAGTATTGATAACCACTTTTACTTTAGAAGAGTTGATTCCGGCGATGTGTTGAATAGCACCCGAAATTCCAACGGCAACATATAAATTGGCAGCAACAGGTTTTCCGGTTTGACCAACGTGCTCGCTGTGAGGTCTCCAACCTAAATCAGAAACTGGTTTTGAACAAGCGGTTGCTGCGCCAAGAACTCCCGCTAAATCTTCTAAAATCCCCCAGTTTTCTGGACCTTTTAATCCACGACCACCCGAAACTACAATGTCAGCATCGGCGATAGTCACTTTTCCGGTTGTTTTTTCTACCGATTCTACTTTTACATTAAAATCAGCATCGTTTAAACTTGGTGCGAAATCTTCTTCGGTTGCAGAGGAAGCGCTTTCAAAAACTCCGTATGAGTTTTTGGCAAGACTTAATACTTTAACATCGGTATTGATTTCAGTGATATTGAAAGCTTTGTTTGAAAAAGCATTTCTTTTTACCTGAAACGGTGAAGTGCTCAAAGGCAATCCAACTACATTGGAAGCAAATCCGGCATCTAAACCAACGGCAACTATCGGTGCCATATATAAACTGTCGGTTGTAGATGACAATAAAATTACTTTTGCGCCTTCTTTTTGTGCTGCTTGCTTAACAATATCAGCGAAAGCTTTTGCATTGAAATTGTTTAATTTATCGTTAGACACTCTCAATACTTTGTCTACTCCATATTTTGATAAATCGGAAACATTTCCAGCGTTTACGGTTACTGCGGTAACTGTTGTTCCTAAAGATTCAGCTACTTTTTTGGCATAAGAAGCCAATTCAAAAGCTACTTTTTTAAATTTTCCGTCTGCCGATTCTGCGTATATTAATAATGACATGTTTTATAATTTAAAGATTAAATAATTGAAAAGTTTAAAGATTCCAATAATTCGTAATTCGTAATTTATTCCGCTTTGCTCCATACAATTCGCTAAGCACTCGGGTCGTAATTAAATCACTTTCGCTTCGTTGTGTAATGCATTAATCAATCCATCCAAATCATCTGCAGCGAATAACTTTACTGCTGATTTTGGGGCTGGTTTTTCAAATTTTACTGCTTTAGTATTGTTGTTAGCAGCAATAGGTTCAAGAACGGTTAATACTTTTGTTCTTGCCGTCATGATTCCTCTCATGTTTGGAATGCGCAAGTCTTTTTCTTCTACTAACCCTTTTTGTCCACCAATAACTAATGGCAATGAAGCAGAGATTGTTTCTTTTCCACCATCAATTTCTCTTGCTGCTTTGGCTGAAGTGCCATCAACAGTAAGTTCTGTACATGAATTTACAAAGTTATAATCTAATAGTGAAGCTAACATTCCGGGAACCATTCCACCATTATAATCTAATGATTCTTTACCACAAATGATTAAATCATAACCGCCCGATTTTGCTACATCAGCTAATTGTTTGGCTACAAAAAAACCATCTGTTGGAGTTGCATTTACTCTGATTGCTTCGTTAGCACCAATGGCTAAGGCTTTTCTCAAAGTGGCTTCGGAATCGGCACCACCAACATTGACAACGGTAACATTCGCACCTTGTTGTTCTTGAAACCAAATGGCTCTGGTTAATCCAAATTCGTCGTTTGGGTTGATTACATATTGCACACCGTTTGTGTCAAATTCGGTATCACCATTAACAAAATTGATTTTTGAAGTAGTATCAGGAACATGACTGATGCAAACTAATATTTTCATAAGTATTGAGTGTTTGTTGAAAAATTTGAAGCACAAAATTAGAATAATATTTTGAATAATGTACTATGCTTGCATACTATTTTTTGAGTATTATATCGATTTCGTAAAGTAACAATTGTATAACAGAAAAAAATAGTTGTATAAAGTTTAAAAAATAAGGTAAGGTATCTTTATAAAATGAAATTCTTTAAACAAAACAACAAATGAAAAAGGTTTTAATTGCTCTAGATTACGGGCTTTCGGCTCAAAAAATTGCAGAAAAAGGATTTGAATTAGCTAAAAGTATGAATGCCAAAGTTACACTGTTGCATGTTGTTGCTGACGAAACCTACTACAGAGGTATGGATTCTGCACCTTTCTTAGGGTTTTATGGATATGATTTTTTTAATATTGATAACAGTGGTAGCTTGATTGGTTCTTCATTAAATTTCTTAGAAAAGATAAAAAGCCATTTAAAAGATAATGATATTGAAATTATTGCTGAACTAGGAGACTTTCCAACCGTAATCTTAGATACAGCAGAAAGACTTCATTCTGACATTATAGTATTGGGTTCACACAGCAAAAATTGGCTTGAAAGCGCCGTTATGGGAAGTGTTACACAAAGTGTTTTGGCAAAAACTAAAACACCAATGTTCATTATCCCAATTAAAGAACAAAACTAATATAAATTTGAAATCATGGAAACTAAAAAACAGCAAAATAAAATAGAAAAAGTGATGCACGAATGTAAGGAAGGTGCATTAAAATCGGGAAAAGATGGTGTTGGCGGAAAAGTGAAAAGCCGAGATCAGGCAGTAGCAATAGCGCTAAGTGAAGCGGGGTTAAGTAAAAAAAGAAACTCTAAAAAATAAAAGTTCACCAATGGAATTATCACAACAAATATTCTATTTGTTCGTTTTGGCAATTCCAATTGCTTGTATAGCTTGGACGGTAACGAGGGAAGAAATTTTTAAGGAGCCAAGGGAATTTTGCATTGAAAAATCTAAATTCTCCAAGACAATTTTGCAACGTAAATTTTTCTACTTGTTTACCTGCGAATATTGTTTTAGCCATTATGTGACTTTGTTTTTCTTATTTATTACAAAATTTCAGTTGCTCTATCAAGATTGGCGTGGTTATATAATTTCGATGTTTGCTTTAGTATGGGTTGCTAATGTTTATATGAGTATTTTCGGTTTTATAAGAGTTGATATGAAAAAAGAAAAAATGGATGCTGACATCGAAGAATTAAAATTTAAAAAAGAAAAAGGAATCTAATCTAAATCAAAGTATCATGAATGAAAAAAATAAAATATCAAAAAACACAACAATGGAAAATCCGAATAGAGTTTATCCGGCGAATGTAACCTATCCGCCTAGCGAAGACATTTATAATCAGGATAAAGAAGAAACTGAAGTTGATCCCGACGATATTTCCAAAACCAAAACATCCAATGAAAATGATGGGAAGTTCAATGAAAAAACATTCAATCAGGATAAATCGGGCGATGATTTGGACATTCCGGGTTCTGAATTAGATGACGAGCAGGAAGAAATTGGCAGCGAGGATGAAGAAAACAATGGCTATAGCATTGGCGGTGACAATCACAATGACCTGGAGGAAGATAACGGTTAGGAAGTGCTTTTGGTATTAGTTTATATAAATTAATGATAAATTTATAATTACTCCATAGTTACTCCATGAAAAATATAACTTTTCACGGACTCACCACGGACTCACCACGGACTTACCACGGACTCACTTTAAACTTGTTAAGAACAAAAATACAATATTCATCAAGATAACGTAAGCATGTTACACTTAACCAAATACCTACTTATAGCAGGCCTTTGCAGGCTATATAGTTATTACATACCCTACATAAGTCGGGTATATGCCTTGTTTTATTAAGGAAAATCTAACTATAAATCCAAAAACACTCATAATAAATGATAATAAATTTTAGAAATCATGGAAACACATAACGAAACAACATTGAAAATTATTGAAAGCCACAAAAATGCAGCTGCAGAACATCAGGAAGCAGCAAAAGCACATTTGGAAGCCATGAAATATCATGCAGGCGGTCAAGAACTAGAGGCTAACGAAAGTGCTAAAGCTGCAATTGAATTCAGCGAAAAAGCTGCTGTTTATGATAAGGAAGTTGCTCAACATCACGGATTATAATAGGTAATTCCTTGCCCACTTTTCTCTTTTCTCTTTTTTCTATTTTCTTTTCTCCATATTCTATTTTCTTTTTTTTACTTTTGCTATCCAAAATTCCCCTCGACTTTAGTTTATGTTGAGCGCAGTCGAAATACTCGGGATGGCAAAAAACATTTGAGAATATGAGAACAATACAATTTAGAGAAGCAATAGCCGAAGCGATGAGTGAAGAAATGCGTCGCGATGAATCGGTGTATTTAATGGGTGAAGAAGTTGCTGAATACAACGGAGCTTACAAAGCTTCTAAAGGAATGTTGGATGAGTTTGGCGCAAAAAGAGTAATAGATACACCAATTGCTGAACTTGGTTTTGCCGGTATTGCAGTGGGTTCAGCCATGAACGGTTGTCGCCCGATTGTAGAATATATGACTTTCAATTTCTCGTTGGTTGGTATTGATCAAATTATAAATAACGCTGCAAAAATGCGTCAAATGTCGGCAGGACAATTTCCAATGCCGATGGTTTTCCGTGGACCGACAGCATCTGCCGGACAATTAGGAGCAACGCACTCACAAGCTTTTGAAAACTGGTTTGCTAACACGCCAGGTTTAAAAGTAGTCGTACCATCAACAGTTTATGATGCTAAAGGTTTATTGAAAGCTGCCATTCGTGATAACGATCCAGTTATTTTTATGGAATCTGAGCAAATGTATGGAGACAAAGGCGAAGTGCCGGAAGGAGAATATACAATTCCGCTTGGCGTTGCCGATATAAAAAGAGAAGGAACAGATGTAACGATTGTTTCTTTTGGAAAAATTATTAAAGAAGCTTTCATCGCTGCTGACGAATTAGCCAAAGAAGGAATTTCTTGCGAGATTATCGATTTGAGAACGGTTCGCCCAATGGATTACGATGCGATTATCACTTCGGTTAAAAAAACAAATAGATTAGTAGTTTTAGAAGAAGCCTGGCCATTTGCAAGTGTTGCTTCTGAAATTACCTATATGGTTCAGGAACGCGCTTTCGATTATTTGGATGCACCAATTCAAAGAATCACAACCGCTGATACGCCTGCGCCTTATTCACCAACCTTATTAAAAGAGTGGTTGCCAAATGCGGAAGATGTTATTAAAGCGGTAAAAAAAGTAACTTATAAATAGATTGTTAGACAGTTAGATTTTTAGATTGTTAGAAATTAATCCAAAAATCCAAAAATCTAGCAATCCAATAATCTAAATAACTATATTTGAAACTTCATCGGTCATTGATTTGGTGAAGTTTTTTTATGCCTATGAAAAAGATTTATTTTAGTTTATTTATACTTGTTTTCACTACAATTTTAACGGCTCAAACCAAAGTGAGCGGTGTTGTGGTTGATAATACCAATCAACCAATTCCTTTTGCTAATTTGGTTTTTAAAGGCTCCAATACCGGAGTTGTTTCTAATGAAGACGGAAGGTTTTATATAGAATCTCCCGAAAATTACACAGCATTATTGGTTTCTTTTGTTGGATTTCCGACTCAGGAAGTTAAACTGACAAAGCAGGTAAGCTACGATTTCAAAATAGTTTTGAAAGAAGGAAACAGTTTGAAGGAAGTTAAAATTTATGCCGGAAAAACATCCAAAAAAAACAATCCTGCACTAGACATTCTTAGAAAAATTTGGGAACGAAGAAGAAAGAATGGACTGAAAATGTTCAAGCAATATCAATATGAAAAATACGAAAAAGTAGAATTTGATATGAACACCATCGATAGTGCCTTTATGAAAAGTAAAGTTTTCAAAGGCATGGAGTTCGTTTTCAAAAATATTGATACTTCTAGAGTTACCGGAAAAACCTATTTGCCGATATTCATCAATGAGTCTTTGTCGGATGTTTATGGCGATAATGAAGCCAAAAAAACCAAGGAAATTCTAAAAGCCAATAAAAATTCCGGCTTAGGAAATGGTGATGGTGTCAACACTTTTATCAAAGATTTGTATAATGATTTTGATATCTATGACAACTACTTATACTTTTTTGATAAGAGTTTCACGAGTCCGTTATCGCGAACAGGAATCGATGTTTATAATTATGTTTTGGCCGATACCGCAGTTATTGATAACAAAGTATGTTACAATATTGTGTTTTATCCAAGACGTAAAAACGAGTTGACTTTTAAAGGCGATTTTTGGGTAAATGACACCACTTTTGCTATCAAAAAAATAAATATGGCGATTACCAAAAGTGCCAATATTAACTGGGTAAAAGACATTTATTTAGAGCAGGAATTTGAAGTTTTAAACGATTCGATTTTCTTACCAACGCGAGATTATATGATGTCGGACTTTGCGTTAAGAAAGAAAGAAGAATCAAAAGGCGTTTATGGGAAAAGAACAACGCTTTACAAAAACTTTAAGTTTGATGAAAAGAAACCAGACAAGTTTTATAAAGACGAAGTCAATTTTATAGACAACGCAGTCTATAATAAAACAGATGAATATTGGGAAGAAAACCGATTTGAAAATCTGAATAAAGACGAGAAAAAAATCTATAAAATGATTGACACGCTCAAAACTGTTAAGCGTTTCAAACAAATCTATAGTTTGGTTTCTATTTTAGGAAGCGGCTATGCGCAATTTGGGCATTTTGATTATGGTCCAATTTTTTCCACTATTGGAAACAATGAAGTGGAAGGGATGCGTCTTAGGATTGGTGGTAGAACCTATTTTGGGCATAATGATCTTTGGCGATTACAAGGTTACACAGCCTATGGATTTAAAGACAATAAATTCAAATATGGTGCTGCCGGAAAATGGATGATTGATAAGAAAAACAGAATTATAATCTCTGGTGGAAATAGGCGCGATGTAGAACAAATAGGTGCCAGCTTAACGACTACGAATGATGTACTCGGGAGAAGTTACGCTTCGTCTGGATTATTTACTACAGGTTCAAATGGTAAGCTGACCAATATTAATCTGAGCACTTTTACGGCAGAAATTGAAGCGGTGAAAAACTTAACTTTCCAACTTGGATTTTCGTACCGTACTTTAGAATCGGCATCAGATACGTTTAAGTTGGACTATTTTACCGACAATACTTTTACAACCACAAAAAGCAATGTGACACAATCTGAAGTAAATCTTCAGGTTGAGTTTACACCAAAGAAAAAAGCGATTGGTTATGGCGTGGAAAGAAGTAATGTTGATGCGCCATTTAGCCGTTTTTTTATAAATTATAGTCAGGGCTTTAAAGGATTAATTAATAGTGATTTTGATTACCATAAAATTCAATTGTATTATAAACAGCCTATTATTATTGGTGCTGTTGGACGTTCTAATTTCACTATGGAATTAGGAAAAACTTATGGTCAGATTCCACTTGGACTTATGAGTATTGTACCAGGAAATCAAACACCTTTTATAATTGACAATACGTTTAGCAACCTTAATTTTTATGAATTTGTAGCCGATACGTATGCGACTTTCCAATGGGAACATAATTTTAACGGAAAAATATTTGCCCGAATTCCGTATCTAAGAAAACTAAATCTTAGAGAAATAGTTGGAATAAAAGGCGTGTACGGAACAGTATCAGATGAAAATAAAGCTATTAATGCTTCAGGTTTAATCTATCAGGCTCCTGAAAAACCGTATTGGGAATACAACGCAGGAATCGGAAATATTTTCAAAGTATTCCGTTTGGATTTTGCCTGGCGAGGCAATTATAGAGATTTGCCGGGAACCAATAACTTTACGATAAAAGGGTCATTCGGATTTTACTTCTAAAATGCAGGAAGCCATTTTATTTCTGGTTGAAAAAGAACCCGTTTTCAAAAAATTGCAGCAGCAATATGGCAGCTTTTTTATTCCGTCAAGACCGTCAGGATTTGTTACTTTGTGCAAATTAATCTTGGAGCAGCAAGTTTCTATCGATTCGGCGAAAGCCTGCTTTTTAAAAATAGAAAACCTTTTAGGAACAGTTTCTCCTGGAACTATTAGCCAGTGTTCTGATGACGATTTGAAAAGTTGTGGCGTTAGCCGGCAAAAGATAAGTTATCTTAAAATACTATCGGAAGCAGTTTCGTCCGAATTAGATTTAGAAAGCTTTCCTTCAAAAACAGCTGATGAAGTAAGAAACGAACTCATCCAAATCAAAGGTATTGGTCATTGGACCATCGATGTCTATCTGATGTTTGCTTTGCAATCGCCCGATATTATTCCGCTTGGTGATATTGCGGTCGTCAATACGATTAAAGAATTATTTGAAATCCATACCAAAGAAGAAATGATTGCGCTTTCAGAAAGCTGGAAACCCTACAGAACCATGGCGACTTTTATGCTGTGGCATCATTATTTAGAGAAACGAAACCGTAAGCCTTTTGTTTAGCATTACTTAAAAAGACCATATCTTAATACGCAGTAAATGGCGTGAAAACCATCTTTCCAACTGATTTTTTTGCCTTCTTCAAAAGTTCTTCCGTAATAACTAATACCAACTTCGTAGATTCTGATTTTCGGAATTCGCGCTACTTTTTGCGTTACTTCAGGTTCAAAACCAAAACGTTTTTCTTTGAGTTTTATCGATTTTAAAATATCGGAACGAAACATTTTATAACAGGTTTCCATATCGGTCAGATTCAGATTGGAAAACATATTGCTCAAAAAAGTCAAAAACTTGTTCCCGATGCTGTGCCAAAAGAATAGGATTCTATGCGGATTTCCACCCATAAAACGACTGCCGTAAACAACATCGGCAACGCCATCAACTAGTGGTTTTAACAGGATATTATATTCTTGTGGATCATATTCTAAATCGGCATCTTGAATCACAATAATAGCACCAGTTGCTACTTTTATTCCGGTATGAAGTGCCGCGCCTTTCCCTTTGTTTTTATCATGTTGAATAAAAATAATATTCAAGGAAGCGTTATTCTCAATATAATTATATACACTTTGAGTTGTATTATCAGTGCTGCAATCATTCACTATGATGATTTCCTTTTCAATAGAATTGATAAGTGAAACTGCTTTTATTTTATCCAATATTTTATAAATAGTCGGACCTTCATTGAAGCACGGAATGAGGATTGAAAGTTTTTTAATTTCCATTGAAATGATAAATAGCGTCAAAAATAGTTTTTTTGTTTTAGTAAGCAATAATTTACTTTAAATACGTGTATATCAAAGGAACTAATATTCGTAAATTATATTGTTTTTATTTGTTAAAGTTTTGTTACTTTTGCGACCGATAAAATTTATAACAAAAATTATATTTATGGAATCATACATGATTTATGTGCCAATACTTATGGCGTTAATTGGATTGGCTTTTATGGCAATCAAAAGAAGCTGGGTTTTAAAACAAGACGCCGGTGACGGTAAGATGAAAGAAATTTCAGATTACATCTACGAAGGTGCTTTGGCTTTCCTAAAAGCAGAATACAGATTATTAGCAATTTTCGTAGTTATTGCGAGTGTTGTTTTAGCTGGGATTACTCAAATTGATGGCGTTAAAACGCATTTATTAATCGTTGTTGCGTTTATTTTCGGTGCTTTCTTTTCAGCTTTAGCTGGAAACATGGGAATGAAAATAGCAACAAAAACGAATGTAAGAACCACACAAGCAGCTCGTACAAGTTTACCACA
The DNA here is from genome assembly GCA_043733645.1 of Flavobacterium sp. Taxonomy (GTDB): domain Bacteria; phylum Bacteroidota; class Bacteroidia; order Flavobacteriales; family Flavobacteriaceae; genus Flavobacterium. Next base: position 14,729 of record JAYTGH010000139.1, read on the forward strand.
AGCGCTTAAAGTTTCTTTTGGTGGTGGAACCGTAATGGGATTAGGAGTTGCTGGTTTAGCCGTTTTAGGGTTGACAGGTTTCTTTATTATATTATACAATTTCTTCATGGGCGGTGTTTGGACAAATACTGAAGACATGACTAAATTATTAGAAACACTAGCTGGTTTCTCTCTTGGAGCTGAGTCTATTGCACTATTTGCCCGTGTTGGTGGTGGTATTTATACTAAAGCTGCTGACGTTGGTGCTGATTTAGTAGGTAAGGTTGAAGCCGGAATTCCGGAAGATGATCCTCGTAATCCTGCTACAATTGCAGATAACGTTGGAGATAACGTTGGAGACGTTGCTGGTATGGGTGCCGATTTATTTGGTTCGTATGTAGCTACGGTTTTGGCTGCAATGGTTTTGGGTAACTATGTTATCAAAGACATGGGCGGAATGATTACGGATGCTTTTGGCGGAATTGGACCAATCTTATTGCCAATGTCAATTGCTGGTTTCGGAATTTTATTCTCTATCATCGGTACCATGTTAGTGAAAATTACTAGCGACGATGCTAAAGAAGCTCAAGTTCAAAAAGCATTAAACATCGGGAACTGGGTTTCTATTGGTTTGACTGCAGTTGCTTGTTTCTTCTTGGTTAGATGGATGTTACCTGCTGAAATGAAAATGACTTTCTTCGGTGAAGGGTTACAACCTATTTCTTCAATGCGTGTTTTCTATGCAACATTAATCGGATTATTCGTTGGTGGAGCTATTTCATCAGTAACAGAATATTACACAGGATTAGGGACTAGCCCGGTTTTGAAAATTGTACAAAAATCATCAACCGGAGCAGGAACTAACGTTATCGCTGGTTTAGCTACGGGTATGATTTCTACGTTCCCAACTGTATTATTATTTGCCGGAGCAATTTGGTCAACATACGCATTAGCTGGTTTCTACGGAGTGGCTTTGGCTGCTTCTGCAATGATGGCTACTACGGCTATGCAATTAGCAATCGATGCGTTCGGACCAATCTCTGATAACGCTGGTGGTATTGCTGAAATGAGTGAATTACCAAAAGAAGTTCGTACACGTACAGATATTTTAGATTCAGTTGGTAACACAACGGCTGCAACAGGAAAAGGTTTTGCAATCGCTTCTGCTGCTTTAACATCGTTAGCATTATTTGCTGCTTATGTAACGTTTACAGGAATTGACGGTATCAACATCTTTAAAGCGCCAGTATTGGCTATGTTATTTGTTGGTGGAATGATACCAGTAGTTTTCTCTGCATTAGCAATGAACTCAGTTGGAAAAGCTGCAATGGACATGGTATATGAAGTACGTCGTCAGTTCAAAGAAATTCCAGGAATTATGGAAGGAACTGGTAAACCAGAATATGGTAAATGTGTTGAAATCTCTACAAAAGCGGCATTACGCGAAATGATGTTGCCAGGAATTATGACCATTGGTTTCCCAATTGCAATCGTATTACTAGGTAAATTAGTTTACGGAGATAACAACCAATTAATCGCTGAAATGTTAGGTGGTTATATGGCCGGAGTTACTGTATCAGGAGTTCTTTGGGCAGTGTTCCAAAACAACGCCGGTGGTGCTTGGGATAATGCTAAGAAATCTTTCGAAGCTGGAGTTATGATTAATGGTGAAATGACATATAAAGGTTCTGATGCACATAAAGCTGCGGTAACCGGAGATACTGTTGGAGATCCATTTAAAGATACTTCTGGTCCGTCAATGAACATCTTAATCAAATTGACTTGTCTTATCGGATTAGTTATCGCTCCAATCTTAGGAAGTGGTGTTAGCGGAGATGCAAAAGACATGAAATGCACTATGGATATGAAAATGGAGTGCAAGGAAGTAATGGGCAAATGCGATTTAAGCAAATGTGCTACTATGACTAAAGAAGCATGTGCAAAAATGTGTGATTCTTTAGGATGTAATGCAGAACAAAAAGCAGCTTGTCTTTCTCATTATGATGCCAACGGAAACTTCATCAAGAAAACATCTTGTGTAGATATGACTGAGAAAAAAGATGACTGTTGTGCTAAAAAAGGCGCAATGGCTCCATCTACTGCTGCTAAAAATGTAAAAGTGGTTATTACCAATACCAATGGTAAAGCTAAAGCAACGGTTACTACTACAGTAAACGGAACTTCAGCAACTGAAAGTTTCGAAGGAACTGAAGCTGAAGTAAAAGCTAAAGTGGAAGCATTGAAATAATAAGTTTTACTTTGTTGATATAAAAGCAGCCCACTTATATGGGCTGCTTTTTTCTTTTA
>JAYTGH010000140.1:0-2390 GCA_043733645.1 Flavobacterium sp.
TTTTTCTAAATCGGTTCTGGTAATTTTCCTTTTGATATATTTTTCAATCATCAAACTCGTGATTGGTCCGGCCCAGCGTGCTCCCCAATAGCCATTTTCCACAAAAACGGCAATGGCAATTTTAGGATTATCCTTAGGTGCAAAAGCCACAAAAATAGAGTGATCCTGAAGTTTTACTCTTTTACCATTAATTTTCGCGAAATTTTCTGCGGTTCCGGTTTTTCCACAAATATCAATGCCCTCAACATTTAAACCATGGGCTGTTCCTAAATTATAAACATCAAATAGTCCGCTAATCATAGGTTCGAAATATTTTTTGTCGATGGTAGTAACATGTTTTGTAGTGAATTTTTTATCAATAACATGACCTTTAATTTTTTTGATGATATGAGGCGTGTAATAATAACCCCGATTGGCAACAGCAGCAATCATATTGGCCAATTGAATTGGAGTCATCAAAACCTCTCCCTGCCCAATGGCATTAGAAACGATTGTCTTACTAGACCAACCCCAACCCGGATACATTTTTTTATAGGTTTTTGAAGTAGGTAAGTTACCCTTTTTCCCCGTTGGTAAATCATAACCCATAAACTGCCCTAAACCAAAACTTTTCAAGTGATTACTCCAAATATCAACGCCTTTTGGTGGATTGTTAAACTTGTCAATAGTTCTCATATAAGAACTCGAAAAGAACGTGTTACACGATTCGTAAATTCCCCTGTGAAATTGCATGGCGCCACCATGACAGTGGCATTTCATAAAACGGCCTGGTGCATAACTGAAACCGTGATGACAAAAGAAAGTAGTGTTTTCGTCAATTGCGCCTTCTTGCAAAGCAACTAATCCGGTTAAGATTTTGAAGGGCGAACCCGGTGTGTATTCTGCTAATAATCCTCTATCATACAATGGTTTTGCAATGGAGTCTTTGTATAAAGTAGTGTAATTTTTAGAGCGTTGTCTTCCAACTAAAATTGCAGGATCATAAGATGGAGCAGTTACCAGAGCTAAAATTTCACCGGTTTTTGGTTCAATGGCTACAATTCCCCCACGTTTGTTAACCATTAATTCTTCTCCATACTTTTGGAGTTCGGCATCAATACTCAAATTAATATCGCTTCCCTGAACGGCAATCGTATCAAATTTTCCTTCTTTATAGGAGCCAATTTCTCGGTTATACTTATCCTTTTGGATGTATTTTACGCCTTTGACACCACGCAAAAAGTCTTCGTAACTTTCTTCAACACCTTGTCTTCCGATTAAATCGCCACTATTATAATAGTTGTTTTTTGCAATGATTTTATCATTCACTTGAGTGATAAATCCAAAAACATTAGCGCCATAAGCCACTTGATAATCTCTTAAAGCACGTTTTTGAATATAAAAACCAAGAAATTTTCTTTGAATTTCCTGAAAAGCCGCGTACTCTTTTTTATTCAATTGTCCCAAAAATACGGAAGGAAGCCTTGGGCTGTAAATTTTTGCTTTGGCAATTTTTATAAGAAAATCTTCTTTGGTGATATTGAGTAACGAACAGAATTCAGTCGTGTCTATATCTTTGACATCTTTTGGGATAACCATGATGTCATAGGATGGCTGATTGGCAACCAAAAGTTTCCCGTTTCTGTCATAAATATAGCCACGTTCGGGATAATCGTAACTTATCTTGATGGCATTATTGTCTGATTTTAGTTTTAAAGAATCATCAATTACTTGTAAATAAAAAAGACGTAAAACAAGTAAAATCGTAGCAACAAAAATAATTGTGGGCAACAGCACTTTTCTCATCGTTTACTTGGCTTAATGATATAGATGATAATAATACAGCTAAGAATTGTAAAAAGGGTACTCAATGTTGTTCGGACTAAAATATCCCAAAGTGAACTTACGTTGAAAACTTCTAAAGCAAACAGTACAATGTGATGAATGACGACCGCAATCAGTATAAATGAAAATCGTTCCGGAGTTAACACATCGTTGAGTTTAACGGTTTGATACTCGTAACTTAAGCCAAATGAAAATTTAAAAATAGCGGGTCTGTAGTAAGCAAGCACTAAACAGGCTGCGGCATGAACGCCACCGGAATTCCAAAACATATCCATTAGTAATCCCAAGAAAAAACTAGCCACTAATAAACCACTTTTGTTTCCGTTTACAGGATAAAGGATTATAAAAAGCACATAAGGAAACGGATTGATAAAGCCAAAAAGATCAATTCTGTTGAATAGCAAAACTTGTGCTGCTAGCAACAAGATGAAACGGGTACTATTTGCTATAAGTGCACTATTCATCCTTCTTATTTTTGTTTTCTAAATTGATAATCTCATCGGCATCTTTGTTTTTAATGACATATACATGACCCAAATTAGTCATATCATTAAACAGTTTAATAT
>JAYTGH010000141.1:0-2388 GCA_043733645.1 Flavobacterium sp.
CTAACATCAACCGAAGGTGAAACTGCTGAATCTATTGCTTATGCAATCAGGGAAACAGTTTATCAGGAAGGGTTTAAACCACGCAATGTTTATACAAAAGAAATTCCAAAGTTGATAGATGATGTAGCGGAAGGTTTATCAGGGTTAATAGTAACCGAGATCATTCGCAAACTCTGATATTTAATTTATAACTAACCCTGCTTCCATATTTAAAGAATAAAAGCTTTAATGTATGGAACAGACGAAAAGAAAATAGGCATTTATAAAATTACTTCACCAACGGGAAAAACTTATGTAGGGCAGTCAAAAAATATTGAAAAAAGAAAAAAAACTTATCAATCACGACCACCAGAAAGCCAAATAAAGATTTTTCGTTCGATTATAAAATATGGCTTTGATGCCCACATTTTTTCTATCATCGAAGAATGTGACGAAAAAGATTTGAATGAAAAAGAAAGGTTTTATCAAGATTTATTTGATGCAACAGGGTTAAATGGTTTGAACTGCAAATTGACTGGCACAGATGATAAGAAGGGGAAAATGTCGGATGAAACAAAACAGAAAATTAGTGATGCTAATAAAGGTAAATCAAGAAATAAAGGTCAAAAACTTTCTGATGAAACTAAGCTAAAAATTTCAAAAGCAAAAAAAGGAAGAAAGCAAACCATTGAAACAGTTAACAAAAGAATGGCAGCGCAAAAAGGTAAAAAGCGTTCTGCAGAATTTTGTAAAAGTGTCAGTGAAAGGATGAAAAAATTTCAACTTTCAGATGAATCAAAAAAGAAAATATCAGAAACTCTTAAACGTAAATATTCTTCTGGCGAAATTAAATCTTCCAAAGGTTCAAAAAGAGTAAAACTATAATGGCAAAAAAGATAAAAGAAATAGTAAGCGGATGGACAAAGGTTTTATTCACTAATGCAGAAGTAGAAGTTATTGCAGAAAAAAGACTATCAATCTGCAATGCATGTCCTTTTAAAGATTCAATGATGGGAATTGATTGCTGTTCCCTGTGCCATTGCCCCTTAATTTCAAAAACAAGATCACTAACAAGCGAATGCCCTAAAAACTATTGGGCAGAACAAAATAAAGAACCTAATGATAACAGTAATAAAAGAGCCTAAAAGATTTTCACCAGCAAGTAATCCTGTTGTTTTCACTTTAAGCAGTAATAGTACCAATTTTGTTTTATTCAAATTACAAATAACAGAAACGATTACAGGTAATATAATTTATCAGGGAAATAGTTTTCCATCACCAAGTAATCCAACGACAGCATCAATAAATATTTCAGCTAAACTAGCACCGTATATTAAGTACGATGTGGATAACAATATCACACCACTTGCATTGGGAAAAACTAAACCGATCATTGGTTATATTTTGACAGCAACTGAATATGGAATAGCAGGTGGAGTAATGACATCATTGGGAGTAACTTATACTTCAACTATTTTTTACGTTTATGATGGTGAATTGGATATTATAAATTTTGAAAATCTTCTGACTGACAACAGCCATGTTTTAACAAGCGGAAGTATTGCTAAATTTTTAACACTTCAACCAAATTACAAGTTGGTAAATAGTTATAGCGAAGAACAGCTATATTTTTTATCAGGGTCTTATACTTCTTTAAAAGCAGCATTTACAGTTGGTGAAACAGTTTATAAATTTCCAATTACAGGCACATCCATCCCACATACAACAACAACTGCAGCAGTAGCAGAAGTAAGGGCAACTGCAACAATTACTGTGACTTCAACAGGAGCCTTGTATGATAATGTTGGCGTTTATGATGGTACGCACCTGTTAGGTACCTATACGATACCTTCAAGTACAATTTCAACAAGTTATTTAGCCTCAGCGATAGCGTCTACGCTATCATCAAATACTTATGGGTATAGTGTTAATTATACTTCTGGCAGTTCATTTAATATCACTATGCCTGTAGGCAGGGGTGCAAGTGGAAATGGTGTAACTCTTACTTCTGCCTTGATGGTTCCAACAACGACAGTAACTAATCCACCAACCGGTTCGCCTGGTGTTGCATCAATTACAGGAGTAGTAATGCCGTCAGCATTGAGTACGGTTTATCTCAATGTGGTTGACCCTACTTAGGGTCTGCTCAACAACTCAGATTTTTACCTCTTCTGGCACCTGAGGCTAATATTAAACAATTCCATTTTAAACAGATCATTTCATTTGCTAAAAATATAAGTCGCACGAGTGCATGCCTCGTGAACCTAACGAGGTTTAGCACTATGGCTATAGCAGCAATCCAGGATTGAGAGGTTGTTGATAATTTAGCCTTTATCTTTTCTAAGCCATATGCTACTTTGGCCTGGCCAAACTTACCTTCAATCGGATTGCGCTCGCCAGGACTTAAAT
>JAYTGH010000142.1:0-2386 GCA_043733645.1 Flavobacterium sp.
TAGCCAAAAGCCCCCATCCTTCACGGTTTGGGGCTTTTGCATTTTATTTTAAACGATTTTAATTGCGGGGGCTTGTCGGCTATACGACTTAATGTTAGCGGATGCCCTTCTTGTTCGCCTCACAGTTTGTTCTATAGTTGACCTACGTTTCATTTGATAATAGTATGTCAATGTCGTTTTTCACAAGTGGTAAAACTTTTTTGGCTAATTGAAATAATTCCGTTGTTACAAGGTCTGGTTGATTATTTGTCGAAGAGAAATTTGTTTCCGAATTAAGTATAGCTGTTTCAATGTACATTGGATGCTTATTGGAATTGAAGCCGCCCTTAATAACCTCATTCAAAAATGCTTTCCAATTTTCAACGGTCTCGTTCGGTTTTGTTTTTTCAAAATGATAATACAGCCATACTTCAAAACATGGATTACTTTGAGCAACAAACCAATTTTGATGTGCTGTAATTTTGTCTCTTAGCTTATCCACTTCTTTGCCCCATTTGTCTGTGTCAATAATAAACCATATTTCATCTTCCGCACTTAGTTGGTAAGATGGGTTGGGGTTTCCTTCACTCTTTAGTAAATTCTGACAAGCGTTATTGTATAAGCCCATTGGGGAATTCTTTCCATCGTCGATTGGAACTATTTGTATAATAATTTGTGATGCGATACGATTAAAAAAGTAGAAATACGTAGTTTCTCTTTTCTCACCTTCACAAAAGATAAAGTAGAGTTTCCCTTCTTTGTCGGGTTCTCGTCTTGTGTAAAGTTTATTCCTGTTCATCTTGAAATTTATGCCAATTTAAGTCTTGTAAATTTCCTAAAAAAGGAATTGCCCCATACCTTCCATTTAAGTAACCTTTTCTAATGTCTATAGTATTGTGTTCTTTAAAATCACTTAATGAATATACTTTTGTTGCTCCCGAAATATTTTTTTCCGTAAACCAAATTTCATCCGTTCTGAAAACTTCTTGGTCAAGTAAGTTTGATTCATGTGTTGAAAATATCAACTGCCCTCTTGTTGATTCATCTTTTGAGAATTTATCTATCAACTCCTTTATTATTAGAGGATGGATACTTCTTTCAATTTCATCAATTATAAATGTCGGGGTAAAATTTATCAAATCGCTCCATGCTGGTAAGTATTCTAATAGCCTTCTGGTGCCATCAGATTCTTCACTAATTTTAAATTCAACATTTTCATTTTTCTCACCCTTGTGTTCAAAAAACAATCTTTTTGCAATTACTTTTCCATTTTCATTTACGATTACAATTTCTTCATTTTCGGTTTTAATCCTCCGTAAAATAACTTTTTCTGGATTGTTCTTTAATTCAGATTTTATATCGTCAATATCAGCTTGATTGTCTTCTCCAAAAAAATCTTCAATGCTTTTTTCTTCCACCTTTAAATTTGCAATGCCCGTGTTAAATGAACACATAAGTTCATTGGCAAACTCTTTAAACCCTTTTTTTGCATCCATTAAGTGTGCTAAACTATTCGGTTTTGTAAAAGGGTATATTATCGTCAAGCCTCTACCAATCCATTCAAAAGCAACTCTAATATCAATAAAAGCATTATTACTAATCGAGTTTAATAATGTAAAGAGCGGTTGGTGTGGCTTCAATAAATCTGTTTCAATAACTTTTTTCAAGACCTGATTCTCTTTGTTGTCTTCAAATTCTTTAAAAAATTCAATTGATGTTTTATTGTCTTCATATTTTCTATGAAAAATCATTTCGTCTTCTTGGTTCTTATCATTTGAACTGAAATATTCGTCTATAATTTTACCATCATTTACTGATACAGAATAATAATATATTGAATTATTAGCAAAAAATTCAATCGCCAATTCTGTCGGTTCAGATAAATTGGATTTAGAAAGTTTAAATTTTTGATTATTCAATGCAGCTGGAATATCTCCACTCAAAACCAGTGTTTTAAGTAATGAAATAGATCGTATTAAATTTGATTTTCCTGAACCATTTGCTCCATACAAAGCACTCAATTTTAATACTTCAATTCCGTTTCTTTCATACTTGTGATGATTCAACCTTTTAACCCTTCCTGGCAAAAGGTTAAATTCAGTTTCCTCTTTAAAGGAAAATAAATTTTTTATGGCAAATCTAATTAGCATGTTGTGATATTTTCACGCAAATATATTCGTTTACTATGAATAAAGTACTTTAGTTGTGTTAAAAAGCTTAATTAAGTGACAAATTCACACAATTCGACAAAATTATACTGTCTTTTGCAGAGTATTGCAAGTTTGCAGAGTGTTGCAATAGGGTTTCCGCTAACGAGAGTTTGTGAAAAAACTTGCGTTACCAAACAAATATACACACAATGTGAATAGCCTAAATGTAGTATAGTTTTTGTTATAAAACAGCATGC
>JAYTGH010000143.1:0-2381 GCA_043733645.1 Flavobacterium sp.
GATCTTTGCTTATGGTTTGGCATATTTCACTGTTCATGATATCTTTATTCATCAACGATTCAAGCTATTTAGAAATGCCGATAATCGTTATGCGAGAGCGGTCAGAAGAGCCCACAAAATGCATCATAAACATTTGGGCAAACAAGAAGGTGAATGTTTCGGAATGTTGGTTGTTCCGTTTAAATACTTTAAAAAATAAAAAAGTCCTGAATATTTCGAGGCATTTATTTTATCCGTTTACTTTCCTTCAATTTCGTCAATAATCTTTTGCTCTTTATCGGTTAACAAAATAGCATTATTGTTTTTCCAAAAAGGGGTAGTGAATTTGGTGCCATAAACAAAAAGTGATTTCTTTTTGTAAAGGTTTTTTGAATCGAAAGAACTGATATCTTTAGTAAAATTGGTTACAACCATATCCGATTTCATCTCAATATCATGATGATACTTTTTCTTGTTGCTTACATTCATTTTCATATTTAATGACATATCACTCATGAGATAAGTATCATTATTCATCTTGTAATTTACGCGGAGATTATAATCAAGAAAAGTAAACCTAAATAGTAAAATATTGATCTCATCAGCATACTGAATCTTAGATAGGTCTTTTTGGATGGATATTGAATAAATTAAATTGGTTTTCGGATTATAAACTATAAATCCTTTGTACAAATACTCTTCTACAGTATCTACCGGATTGAAATACAAGGTTACCAACTCATCTCCGTTACTCCCTTTTTTTGATTTTAGAATAAACTCATAATTCTTAAAATCTTTATCCTTGAGCAGGGTTTTTTCAAGAAATTTAAAATTATCGCCGTATGCCGGCAATCCATTAATATCAAATCCACTATTCAAATTATCGAGTGTAGCATCAGCATCGTCATCTTCTTCCGTTTTGGGAATCTGGTAAGCTCTCGCCTGCTTTACATTTAAGATTGAAGCCAGTTTGCTTGATTTTCTGTTAAGCAAATAACTTAGCTCACCGTCGGAAAATTTGGTATATCGCTTATTTATTTTCACAAACTCCCTATAGTAGCTGTGCATAAGCAACGGAGCTGTGAACTTTTCTTTAGAAGTCTCAGTAATTCTTTCCAGCAGTTCCTGAATTCCTCCTTTCATTACAATCACTTCTTCTAAATCATTGATTTTTGGTTCCAGATAAAATTCGGTTTCCTTTATATCAGAAATCGCCATTTTAATTTCCTTATAACCCAGAGCATATATTCTCAAAGTATCTTTCGCGTTGGAAAGAGCCAATTCAAAAGCACCGTCATCGTTTGAAATTGTACTGTAGTTGGCTTTAATGGTACTCAGATTAGCTCCGGATATGGGCTGTAAGCTATTAATATCCTTAACAATACCTTTTACGATAGTGCTTTGCGAATAAGACGTGAAGGTGAATGCTACTAAAATAAAAAAAGATAAGTGTCTTGATTTCATGGCGTTGAGAAATAAATAAGGTTATTATAATTTGGATACAAAATAGTAAAGTTTTTTGAAATTATTTAATTAAACCTTGCAGTGGTTTCAATTGCGCCATATCAATATTGGAGCTTTTTAATAATGAAATCATGTTTAAGATATTATTTGGATTCATATCATTACCCAGAATTCTAACCACGGCGAAACCGTTTTCTTTCTTTTTGGCAAAAAGAATAAACTCATTGATGTGATTCTCATCGCCAACAAAACTAACCGAAGCTGCATCTTTTCCTGAACCAACTTTCATCAGCTCTTGGTATTTTTCATTCTTCAGTATTTGCGTGACTTTTTGACTTTCGGCATCGTACTGCGCTTTGTTTTTATCATCCAATTTAAAAGCTAAAATATTCATTTTATCAAATGATCCTAGAGCAGTTTTTTGCTTGGGAGTTAGCTTTGTTTTATCAATATTGATGATACTCGGAGAAACATCTAGTTCTACAAAATCTTTCTTTTCAGAACTTTCTACAAAATATTTTTGAAGCGTTGGTTCATTATTACAACTTGACAGCAATAATGAAACCAATATGGCGAGGTAAAGTGCTTTCATGGCTTTTATTTTACTCCTTTTGAACCTTTGCTTCCTTTTGATGCTTTTTTCAAATCATCGCCACCTGGCAAATTCATTTTATCGGTCAAGACTGAAAGCTCATTTAAATCAAAATCACCTAACAATGACATCAAAATTGTTTCTTCTCCGCCTGAGCCATCTATAAACATCATTAACTCCTTAATTTGGGAATCAGAAGCACCTGATCTTACATAAATTTTAACGCTTTTACCTTTGTCATTGATTTTCATCAGTTCTTCAAGGTTACCAGTTTTAATGTATTTATCTGAAGCCGATTTTATTTCGTCAGCTTTCTTATCGCTTTTCGTAACAAAAACCCTTAAGT
>JAYTGH010000144.1:0-2379 GCA_043733645.1 Flavobacterium sp.
ACAAAAGATATTATCTGAATTTTCATTTTACCGGACAGGATTTTCTGAATGGAGAAAACGGTGGGATTACAACTATTGAAAATTTTGAAAGCGGCGATGCTGCATTTTCAAACCGCGCCCGACTTGAAGTTTACTTAAAAGACGCGAAATCTTTTATGAAAGGAAAAAGGATTTTCTTTGACCATAATTTTAGAATCAATGCCAAAAATGCCAATAACAATTTATACATAACACACCAATTTAATTACGAAAATAAATTCTTTGAATACAATCAACAAACGGTGCCATCAAGTGTTGGAGGTACTCCGGTTTATCGTTTTGGAGATTCGTATGTTGCTAGTAACATCAATGACCATACGCGCTACAACAGAATGTATAATAAAGTTGGTGCCATTTATGAAAATTCCTTGCTTGGAAAATTCCAGTTCTTTGTCGAAGACTTCCGCTATAATTACTACTACGACAAAGTATTGATTTTAAATTCAGGAACAATTCCAAGTGCTTTGAGTGACAAAATTAATACAGTTGGCGGGCAATACGACTACAGAAAAAACAAATGGAACGGAACGTTTATCTATTCCAATTCAATCTCTAATCAGCCAATGTCAAACTTTGATGCCAAACTGAAGTATAAACTCAATGACAAAAATGAGTTTGTATTTCAATATCAAATGATAAGTAAAATTCCGGACCATATTTATGATTTATATCAAAGTAGTTATGTTGATTACAATTGGTACAACGATTTCAAAAATGAAAAAATAAATAACATAGAAGCTACCGCCAAAACACAATGGTTTGATGCTTCGTTGCAGCTAAGTTCGATCAAAGACCATTTGTATTTTAGTGACGACGCAAGCGACCCGCAGCAGCAAATTATTTCTCCAAAACAATATGACAAAGCCATTAATTATTTGTCGGTAAAAGTCAGCCGCGAGTTCAAATGGTGGAAATTGGCTTTAGACAATACAGTACTTTACCAAAAGGTTGACCAAAAAGATGATGTGCTGAATGTGCCACAAATCGTTACCAGAAACTCATTATATTTGACCAATTATTTTTTCAAAAAAGCATTGTATCTTCAAACGGGTTTTACGTTAAATTATTTTACAAAATATTATATCAACGATTACAATCCCGTAACTACTGAAGCCTTTGTGCAAAATCAAAAAAAGGTTGGCGATTTTCCGTTGATAGACTTTTTCATCAATGCAAGAATTCGCCAGACCAGGATTTTCCTAAAAGCAGAACATTTCAACTCCAAAATGACGGGAAACAATTTTTACACAGCACCCAATTATCCGTATCGTGATTTCATGATTCGATTTGGTTTAGTTTGGAATTTCTTTCAATAATGTCATTGCGAGGAGTTGCGAGGCACGAAGCAAAGCAATCTATAACGAATCGCTCGGGCTATATCAGTTGGCGCAATTCCTGCCTTCCGAGCTACATGGCAGCTTCTTCGGTCAGGGTTAGACGATAATCCATTTGAATTTTTGGAAACCGTCAAAATAGACATTACATTTGCCTAAACGAAAAGAAAAGTCTATTATCTATATTCTATTCTCTATTTTCTCAAATTAATTTTCTAAATGAAATACGCAGAAAACATATTAGGAACTATCGGTAACACGCCACTAGTGAAGCTTAACAAAGTTATAAAAGGAATCGACGCATTGGTTTTAGCCAAAGTAGAAACCTTCAATCCTGGGAATTCTACCAAAGACAGAATGGCGCTAAAAATGGTTGAAGACGCCGAAGCCGACGGAAGATTACAACCAGGAGGAACCATCATCGAAGGAACATCAGGAAATACAGGAATGGGTTTAGCACTTGCTGCCATTGTAAAAGGATACAAATGTATTTTCGTAATCACCGACAAACAATCTAAAGAAAAGATGGATATTCTTCGTGCTGTTGGTGCAAAAGTAATTGTTTGCCCAACCGATGTTGAACCAACCGATCCACGTTCGTATTATTCCGTTTCCAAAAGATTAGGTACTGAAATTCCAAATTCATGGTACGTAAACCAATATGATAATCCATCAAATGCCATAGCGCATTACGAACAAACCGGACCAGAAATTTGGGAACAAACGGATGGAAAAGTTACCCATTTCGTAGTTGGAGTAGGAACGGGTGGAACTATTTCTGGAATTGGAAAATACTTAAAAGAGAAAAATCCAAATATTAAAATCTGGGGAATTGATACCTATGGTTCTGTATTTAAAAAATACCACGAAACCGGAATTTTTGACGAGAACGAAATCTACTCTTATATCACAGAAGGAATTGGAGAAGACATCTTGCCAAAAAACGTTGATTTTTCATTGATTGATGGATTCACGAAAGTAACCGATAAAGATGCAGCAGTTTATA
>JAYTGH010000145.1:0-6722 GCA_043733645.1 Flavobacterium sp.
TAAAGCAAAAAGAAAATCGCCGGTGTAATGATTAGTTTAAAAAGCAATCCTAACCGCAGGAATTTCCAATGCTGACTTCTTCTATCAATTTTTAATTGCAATCCAACCGAAACCAAGGCTACCGGAGTTACTGTAGCTCCTAGTTTTTGAAAAACAGTTTCCAAATGCTCATTAAAATCAAGCTTTAAAACATTCATAACCGTCGCGATAACAAAAGCGATAAAAGGCGGAAACAGTAAAATCTTTTTAAGGATTTCACTTGAATTTGAATTCCCTTTGGCAAAGATTCCGGCTGTAATAATTCCAAGTGTTGCCATAACTACAAACGAACCCGGCTGATCAACAATGATGGCTGTTTTCAAACCTTCTTCTCCATAAAGCGCCTGAATTATTGGGAAACCAACAAAAGAAGTATTACCCAAACCAGCCGTAATAATCAAACAACCGATAAGTCGGTTGGGCCAGCCTAATTTTTTTCCGATGCCATAGAAAAAAACAAACGATAAGAAAAACCCAATCCACGCAATGCCTAACGGATACAATAGTTTGGTTGTTATCGAAATTTTGGGAATATAAAATAGTGCCAAAGCTGGCAGCGCCACATAGATAATAAATTGATTGAGTGCTAAGTGTCCGTTTTTTGGGAAAGCTGCGAGACGTTGCATTCCCAAACCCATAAGTAAACAGAGAAAAATCAACAGAATGTTATCCATTCGAAGTGTTACATTTAGTATGTAAAGGTCGGAAAGTTTGTTCTATTACACAGAGATACACAGAGAAAAAAAATAAAGATTCACTGAATTTTAAAAAGCTTCTCCGTGAGTCTCTTTAAAATCTCTGTGAATCTCTGTGTAACAATTAGAAAATCCCAGTAAAGGTTTCTTAAAAAATGAAGTCTCAAAATTATAAAGAAACAATATTTCACTAAATTTACCCAAACGATTTTCCCTTGAACGAAAAGCACAATAAAAAATCAGCGTTACATGAAAAAGAAGGTATCCCGCAACCGGAAACTTTCAGTGTTACATCTTTAGAGAAAATTGTTAAGAACAGAAAAGTGCAGCCTTCAGCAGCTGAACTTATTTCCGGGATTGTAGCGCATGATAAAGTGGCCTTGAGCCGCGGAATTACTTTGGTCGAAAGTACAAATGTTACGCATTTGGCGAAAGCCAATGAAATAATTAAGGGCTGTTTGCCTTATGCTAATAAATCGGTACGAATCGGAATTACAGGTGTTCCCGGCGTTGGTAAATCTACTTTTATTGAAGCTTTTGGAAGTTATTTAACTTCATTAGGAAAAAAAGTGGCAGTCTTAGCCATCGACCCAAGCAGTACGATTTCGCATGGCAGTATTTTGGGCGATAAAACCCGAATGGAAGAATTAGTAAAAGACGAAAACGCCTATATCCGACCATCGGCATCGGGTGAAACATTAGGTGGTGTGGCCCGAAAAACTCGGGAAACGATTATTCTTTGCGAAGCAGCCGGATTTGATACCATCATTATTGAAACGGTTGGCGTTGGGCAAAGCGAAACCGCGGTTCACAGCATGGTTGATTTCTTTTTATTGCTAAAAATTTCTGGTGCCGGTGATGAATTGCAAGGTATCAAACGCGGTATTATGGAAATGGCCGATGCTATTGTCATTAACAAAGCGGATGGAGATAACATCAATAAAGCCAAATTAGCGAAGACCGAATTCAATCGGGCGTTGCATTTATTTCCTGCAAAGAAATCAGGCTGGATACCGACTGCTGCGACTTGCAGTGCTATTACCAGAGAGGGAATTGACACCGTTTGGGAAACGATTTCCAATTATTTCGAATTGGTGAAAACCAATCATTATTTTGAAGAAAAACGCAAAGATCAAAATCAATATTGGATGATGGAAACGATTAACGAGCAGTTGAAGAACAATTTCTATAACTATCCTCAAATGGCAATCCTTTTAGAGGAAAGCAAAAAAGCAGTTGCCAATGATGCCATTTCACCTTTTGCTGCGGCACAAACACTGCTGGAACACTACTTTAAAAAGTAAAAGAAAACGCTTTATCCTTATCTCTTTTTCACATCCTGCTGAATCCTTTTTTAATTAATCAGTGTGACTTTTATAAAAGATGTACATGTTTCAATCAAAAGATGTACATGTTTTTAGCAAAAGATGTACATCTTTTATTATATTTGTACTGATGATTTACTTTTATTATCCTTATAAAAATAAAATATATGGCTATTCAGTTTAAAATGGTTCCCAAGAAAAACATGCAAACTTCTCCTCCCGAAGTTAAATATTACCCGTGTGCCGTGAGTCAGGGCAAAGTAGATTTGGACACTTTATCCGACTTAGTGGCTTCACAATCGACTATGAGTAAGGCAGACTGTTACGGAGTTATTGTGGGATTAACTCAAGTCATTGCCAACGAGCTGGCTAACGGAAATATTGTAGAGATTGACCATTTAGGCTCCTTAAAACTAACGCTTCAGGGAACTCCCGCCGATACTGATGAAGACTTAGGAAAAGCAAACATTACCAAAATAAATGTGGTGTATAAGCCTTCTAAGGAATTAAAAAGCAAACTAAAAGAAACCACTTTTAAGAGGATTAGATAAATTCATAAAAAAATCCCGAGTGATGAGTTCGGGAATTTAAAGTCAATATGATTTTGTTAGAAGAGTGTTTAAATCTTAAAAAAGTCTAAATGCTTTATAAGGGAAAGCTCCGTATCCACTTCCAAATCCGCCTCCAGTATAATAAATTAAAACATTCTGGTTTAAAGCACCATTAGTATTTGATGTCAGATAGTACCCACCCACCTCAAGCGGTAATAAGAGATAGTTTGTATTAACAGCATTCCATTCTCCGGTGCAAGGTAGAAACCAATCCGAGTAGGTATTTAAAACTAAATTAAAGCAAACTTCTGCCGCAGTACCTGGTGTAGAACAAGCAGAAAGAATAGTATTAGTATTGTTTATTCCATCACCAATTGCTGTACCAAACGGATTTGGATACGTTATATTATAACAACCAAAATCTGCTGTTCCAATATTGTTTTGTGAAATTATGATTCCGTGTTGAACCGTAGAACTGTAGCCCGGATCACCTGATTGCAAGAAATACCCAATCACACCTCCTTGATAAAAACTACCAATAGAAAGTGTTGAAGTGGTGGTAAAACTAATTTGATTTCCGTATGCGGTTCCAGCAATACTTGTTGCATAGGCTCTAACGTAATAAGTTGTACTGGTTAAAAGACCTGAAACAAGGCTTGTATATGCTGCTGTTCCAGTACCGTTTGTAGTAATGTTATCGGCAATTGTTGGATTTGGTGAAGCACTCCAACATATTCCTTTTTGTG
This sequence comes from Flavobacterium sp., assembly GCA_043733645.1. Taxonomy (GTDB): domain Bacteria; phylum Bacteroidota; class Bacteroidia; order Flavobacteriales; family Flavobacteriaceae; genus Flavobacterium. The sequence goes on from JAYTGH010000145.1 coordinate 3,357, forward strand.
TGATTACACTACCTCCATCACTGCTTATAGTTCCACCTGAACTGGCTGTTCCGCCAGTAATTGAAGTTGCTGCTGTAGTTGTTAAAGTTGCCAGAGTAGGATTAAAAGTGGTGTAAACAACATCGTTACCATACGTTACTCCTGTGCTATTAATCACAAACGCCCTAACATGATACGTTGTATTTGGTAATAAACCTGTAAGCTGAGTATAAAAATTTCCCAAACCAGTTGATGAAGGCACTAAAGAATAAGTTCCACCAACAGTTGGGTTTATAGCGGTACTCCAACAAACTCCGTAACTACTAATTAGAGAACCACCAGAACTGGTTATCCCTATGTTAGTAACATTTCCCCAATATCCAGCTGGATTGGCATCAAAATAAGTTTGCGAAGGATTAGCGATTGTTGTTAATGTTGGAAAAGATCCTCCTATCCAAGTTGGAATATTGCTATTATTAATTTGTAAAAATTGTCCGGGTGTACCAATGGGTATCATCACCCATGCAGTTCCGTTCCAATACTTCATATCACCAACAGCAGTTCCGGGAGTTTCTCCATTGGCACTTCCTGCCGAAAACAAGGCGTAGGGAACACTTGACAACTGCGAGGTTCCCGTAATGGTGTAGCTTGTTCCTCCTAACGGGTCGGTTTCTGTTTTAATAAAATACGGACCGTTTGCCCAGTTAATGGTTGCAAAGTTGCCTGATACAAGGGTTCCTGTACCGATTTCAAGACTAACTAAACCATTAGCATTGGTACTTAGCGTTTGTGTTTCAGTATATACAGACGAACCTGAAGAAGAACCCTGCAAAATGCTGATTCGCATGCCTATTGGTGCAGAAACAACCAACACGCTACTACTATTTCTGATTACGGCCTGATAACTCATTTTTTGAGGTGCTTGCCCAAAAACAGTACTCATAGAGAAAAACAGTGTAACTATCAGAACCTGTTTGCTAAAAGAATATAAAGTTGATTTCATAAGTTAGTTTTTTAAAATTTTAAATGTTTTTAATGTCTTATCCTTGTCAGTTACTTTCAGAAAATAGATGGCCGAGGGCAGATGGCCTGTTGAGATTTGTGTTTCAGTTGCAGTAGTCTGCCCTGTAAGAAACTGTTTCCCAGTAAGGTCATACAATTGATAGGTTAATGAATCAAATTCGTAATTATCAATTTTTAGTGTTACAAAATCAGTAGTCGGATTAGGAGAAATAGTCATGAGTAACTGTATCGCAGGGTTTTCTATTCCCAACACTGAGATCTCATAAGGTTGCTGAACACCCTGGGCCACAGAACCATTGGTTCCTGAATTGGTAGTATAAACAAGCTGCCCAACAGAGTAGCTGACTGAACCACCAGTTCCTGTGGCATTTTGACCTGAAGCATTAATAGATTCCTGTCCGGTCACGCTAAAGGAGAGGAGCAATAAAAAAGAGGCTGTAACGTAGTGGAGTACTTGTTTTTTCATTTCGTGTCTTTTAAAAACTGACACTAAGTTAACTAATTAATTACAAACTAAATAATTAATGGCAAAATCCTTCTTTAAGAAATAAAAAAGCAGCAACCGATGATGAAACTTCACCATTTGTTGCTGCTCCGATTTTGTTAAAAAAATATTTTAAATAACTACTCTTCGTAGCCTTCCATTTCTTTATCGTAAAATTCTCCGGCAAGTGTAATTAAATGCTCCATTTCAGATTCTAATTCGGTTTCGTCTTCACCTTCTAAATCTTCCATAAACTCTACTTCATCATCTTTTAAATTGATTATGAAACGAGGAAAATCAAGGTGAATGACAAAAATATCATCGGGAAAATCAGAGTTATCGGCTAGTACAAATTTTGGTAATTGCATTTTAAAAGTTATGAGTTATAGGTTGTAAGTTATAAGTTCTTGGTGTAAAAATAAATAAAACATACAACCTACAACTTAGAACCCAATTTTATTTATCAGACAAAATTACAGGAGCACTTCCTTTTCCCATAAAAATAATTTTAGCATTAGCCGAAGTCGCGATTTCTTTTTGTGCTTTAATTTGTTCGTATTGCAATTGTTTATCGGTCAGGCCAGATGAAATAATTCTTTGATAATCAGCAATACCTTGGGCTTCTACTCTTTTACGTTCGGCTTCCTGTTTTTCTTTTTGCAAAACGAATTGCATCTTTTGGGCATCTTGTTCGGCATTAATTTTACTTTCAATAGACGCTTTTACGGAAACCGGAAGATTGATGTTTCTAATTAAAAGTTGTTCCAAAATCAAACCTCTTTTTTTAAAATCCTGCTCAATAGATTGAAAAATTCGCTGTTGGAATTCATTTCTTTTAGTCGAATACAACGCCACGGCATCATAGTAAACAGCGTTGTCACGAATACGGGTTCTGGTTACCGGACGCACAATTTTATCGGTATAGTTTTCACCAATTCCTTTTAAAATCTTTGGAGCCTCTGTTGGCAACACTCTATACAAAACCGTTAAATCTATTACGACCTCCAAACCATCATTTGATAAAACTCTAATCGCATCATCACCTTCTTGCGCACCTTCGCTGTGAATAGCTGACATCGTATAGTTTTGGGTTTGCGTATCAAAAATGGTAATGTCTAGCAGCGGATTTACAATATGCAAACCACTTTCTAAAACATCGGGTTGCACGTTTCCGTAAAGTGATTTTACGCCCACTTTTCCTGCGTCAATTTGTTTGAAAACTGAAGATAATAAACCGATAAGAATGACAACAAAGCCTAAAATCCTAAAAAGATTGGCGAATTTTGCCAGAGGATTTTCGTTGTTTTTTAATGTAAAGCTGACAATAATTAAGATAACACCAATAATAAGTGAAAGTATCATTTTTTGAGTTTTTGAATTATACGGTGATTATACGCAAGTGTTAAAAGTAAGTTACAATTTGAAAGTTGAAAGTTGGAAGATGGATGATGGAAGTTGGAAGATTGTTGCTTAATAAAAAAATCAATTATCAATTATCAATTTCTTAGTCAGATAATGAAATCGAATGAACAGAAAAACTGCAGCAGTTGTCAAGCCCGCCAATAATCCAATCCAAACACCAACCGCTTTTAGTGCTGTATATTCTCCAAGATAAAACGAAATCGGAAACCCGACAATCCAATACGCTACGAAAGTAATATACATTGGAATCTTCACATCCTGCAAGCCTCGTAACGCTCCCAAAACAACAACCTGAATTCCGTCAGAAATCTGAAAAACTGCCGCTACCAAAAGTAATTTGGCCGCAATAGCAATTACTTCCTGATTGTCTACTATTTGAGATTGGTTTTCCATATTTAAAAATAAATAGGGCAAAATTTGATGCAACGCCACAAACATTGCAGCAAACAAAATTTCGA
>JAYTGH010000146.1:0-2375 GCA_043733645.1 Flavobacterium sp.
CAATTTTGAACAAACTTTATCAAATGCCCCGAAGTAAGTTCCCAAATTCTTTCTTCTTCTCAAGCGATGAGACTCGTCCACAAATACAATGTCATAATCCTCCTTAACAAGTGCAGCCGGGCCTATGACCATACTTGCCTTGAGCCCTTTTACATTTTTAAACACTTGAGCCAATGTGTTCCTGAATGAACTCATTGGCACAACCAATGCCATTTTCGGATTTGGGTATTTCTCTTTTAACTCATTAACCGTCCGTATGAATTCATCTTCGTCATCACCAAAGTCTTTAAAGTTAAAGTCTTCAATACTGGAGCTAAGCAACTTGAAAATAAAGATGGCAAGTACCGTCTTACCTGTTCCAGCTCCCCCTTCAACAAGTATATTTTTAACCGTTCCGTTGAGTAAGGCCTTCAGTATCACCAATAGTCCTTGTTTCTGATCAGTGCTGAGCGTTTTATATGGAGAATATTTAAACAGATCAGAGTTGTCTATAAATTCAATGGAATGTTCAGAAATTCCATCAGACCTTAATTTATTCCAGATCGATTGAAAAACACCCCAATAAACTTCAACCTTCTGATAATAGTTGTGATTCGCTAAACCAACATTTCCATTTAATAATTTGTACTTCCCGTCGCCAGAAATATATTTTATGAGGTTTGATTCAATATCAAGAGTAGCCGATTTATGAAAGATATGGCTAGCGATAATATGCACCGCAGTCAATTTATTTTTCTTACTACTGGCCAAATGACTGGTCATTCGAGCAATTGTGTCAGTTGTCTCACCAACATAAGCTTCATTAGTTGAGTCATCACTCAAAATATAGACAACTGGCCAAAGATTCTTGGCAAAGCTATTATCATGAAAATTAGGCAGCAAATTTGAATTGAATTCGTACATTTTGATCTCAAACCCAGAATCTGAATTCATAATTCGCTATACTTTTTTGAAGTTCCTTTAGATTTTTCTATGGGATATTTTTCAGCGTTTAATTTGATTTTATCCATAATTATTTGCTTGACATCAAACCCGTATTTTTCTGCCAACAAAAAAGCGTAACAGAAAACATCTGCTAGCTCTTCCTTGACCTTCGCCTGATTGGCTTCATCTGCATCCTTCCAAAGAAACAGCTCCAATAGCTCCCCAGCTTCAATATTTATGGCAAGAGCGAGATCTTTTGGATTGTGAAATTTATCCCAATCCCGTTCGTTTCGGAATTTAATTAATTCTTTTGTAATTTCTGAGAAGTCGCTCATTTATCTAATTAATGACTAAATGTGAGACTAAATAAACAATTTGTTTTCTTAATACTCTAGAGAAGTTTTGCTATATAATATTTCAAGCACTTTTATTACAGTATTTAAATCATTGAAAAATTTAAGTTTTACCCGCGTAAAAAAAATACTTGTACTAAGCTGCCTCTACCGCATTTATGAAACTAACCAACTGATTCAACTCTCTTTTTGGATTGCGCCACCAATTTGTACTCCAAATTCTATGAAAAACAAAATTATTACCTTCTAATATTTTTTGTCTGTAAATGTCATGCAGATATGCTTCATGGCTGTCATGATATTTTGCCCCATCACATTCTATAGCAATTAAAGGCTTACCTGGAACGCCTGTATCGTAAACCATATCGATCCTAAATCCAGCAAACTTAAATTGAGGAATAATTTTATGCGGAGCAAAATGGGTGAGCATGTCTCGATACACTTCCTCTTCAAAGGGTGATTCCAGATCTTGATTCGTATTGTTTAAACTATTCTTGTTGTTACTATCTCCAGCTAATACTTGTAAAACCTGTAGTCTTGCATCGTAATTCTCTTCGCTTACTGCTTTAGCATAAGCTAAATAAGCAAAGAAGAACGACTTACCATTATTGGGCTGAGTCAAAAGGTATTCTTTGTAGTTCATAAAAACAATCTCTGGTACAGATGTGCAAAGAAACACCTTAAACTTTGCGCGAGTCACAATGACATTTAACAGTTTATATCCTTTAGCCTGATTGATTGGACCAAATCGCTGATTGAATTTACCATCCTGATTAATACCGTAAGTCGTTGACAATATAATTATATCTCTTTCGTCTCCTTGAATGTTTTCGAGATTTTTTACAAATAAACCACACTCCTCTAACTCCTGAATTTTCGTTCCAAATAAATCATCCAACCCTTGCTGTTGACGTTGAATGAGCTTATTCTTTATTAAATCGCGTTGAGCAAGATTAAGTGTCGCTATACCAACTGAGGGATATTTCCCACCTTCTAGCCTATGAATGTCAAACTCCAACACCTTTAGTACTGCATCCGCCTCACGCTCATTTGTGTGGTCAGAAAATGTCCCGTCGACTTGAATATATTTGATTGGAT
>JAYTGH010000147.1:0-2373 GCA_043733645.1 Flavobacterium sp.
ATGACGATTGGCGAATATGCCAAAATGATTAATGGTGAAAAATGGTTAAAAGACGGTATTCAATGTAAGCTGACAGTGATTCCGTGTTTGAATTATAAACGAGATATGTTTTATAGCCTACCTATAAAACCCTCACCAAATTTACCCAATGACCAAGCAGTAAATTTATATCCTAGTTTATGTTTGTTTGAAGGAACGAATGTGAGTGTTGGCCGTGGCACCGAAAAGCAATTCCAGATTTATGGTTCGCCATTGCTACCTAAAAGTGATTTTAGTTTTACTCCAATACCAAATTTTGGTTCAAAAGAACCGCCCTATAAAAACCAATTATGTTATGGTGAAGATTTGACTCAGGCGCCAAAAGTGAGCAAACTGGAATTAAAATGGCTCATCAAAGCGTATAATGAAACTGCGGATAAAACTAAATTCTTTACATCTTTCTTTACCAAATTAGCAGGAACCAAAAAACTGCAACAGCAAATTGAAGCCGGAACACCAGAAGCTGAGATTAGAAAATCCTGGGAAAAAGGACTGAATAAGTTTAAAGAAATGCGGAAGAAGTATTTGATTTATTACTAGAAGAAAATAGATGAGAGACTGATAGATAATAGACTTTTATAGAGGTAACTTCTTCTTCATTTCTTCTACAATGTTATATGCCGCCGGACAAATTGCTACATTCTTTAAAGTCAAATCAGAAATTTGTTGAAATTTCTTTCTGTCGGTATGTGGAAATTCGCGACAAGCTTTTGGCCGTACATCATAAATCATGCAGTAATTTTGCTTCGCCTGTTCGCTTTCGCTCGGGTCATTATCTAAAAACGTACACGGAACGCTTTGCAGCACATAATCCTTGTCTTCATCAACGCGCAGATATTGGTCAATGAATTGCTGTGGCTTCTGTTTTAAGTGTTTTGCAATACGCTCAATATCGGCCGAAGTAAATAATGGTCCGGTGGTTTTGCAGCAATTAGCACAGTTCAAGCAATCGGTTCGTTTGAACTCGGCATCGTGCAATTCCTGCATCACATAATCTAGGTTTTTGGGTGCTTTCTTTTTGAGCTTATCAAAATACTTTTTGTTTTCGATATGCTTATCTTTGGCTAACTTTTGAATTTCGTTTAATGATGGTTTCAAACTCATAGCGCAAAGTTAAACAACTTCTGATTTAAATAAGTTAAAAACTGAGAGCAGATTGCTTCGTACCTCGCAATGACACTATGAAAGACCTATTCGGAAAAGCCATACTTGATTTTCAAACTAACAATTCTCCCGAGGATTTGGTTACCGAAACCAACATTTCGGAAGCGGATGAAATGAGTGTGGACTATCTTTTCAGAAGTTTCAACCAAATGCCGAAATTAGAAAAGAAAGCATTACAACTCGCCAAAGGCAAAGTTCTCGATGTAGGTTGCGGCGCCGGAAGTCATGCTTTGCATTTACAGAAAAAAGGATTTGATGTTACCGCTATCGATATTTCGGCGAATGCCATCAAAGCTTGTGAATTGCGTGGTTTAAATAAAGCTAGTGTTCAGAACATTTTGGATTTGAAAAACGAAACTTTCGATACGATTCTACTATTAATGAACGGAACCGGAATCTTCGGAACTTTAGCCGAAACCTCAAAATACCTCCAAAAACTAAAATCACTTTTGAATACGAATGGGCAAATTCTTATTGACAGTTCTGATATTATTTATATGTTTGATACAGCTGAAGACGGAAGTTATTTGGTTCCGGCCGACGGTTATTATGGCGAATTGACTTTCACTATTTCATACAAAAACGAAACCGAAGAAACCTTTCCTTGGCTTTATATGGATTATAATACGTTACAAAATGCGGCACATACCAACGGTTTGCAATGCGAATTGATTTTGGAAGGCAAACATTTTGATTATTTAGCAAAACTATCTATCTAACTTTTTTATAAAAATATTTGGTAATTTTAAAATGTAAAGTATATTTGTCATTATGAAATTTAAACTTTACAAAATGGAAAGCAAAAAAGACAAAAAGACTGGTTTGCCAAATTATTTCAAAAAGGTTGGTATTGGATTAATCTTAGCCATATTCCTCGTAGGAATAGTTATGAAACTCATTGGTTATGACTATGACGAAGCTACTAGAACTATCAGAAGAACCATTAGTTTAGACTTAATTATTTTGGGATTATTATTTATTGCCTTAGCGAAAGACAAAGTAGAAGACGAAATGACCGTACATCTTAAATTAAAATCAATGGCCAGTGCATTTCTTTTTGCCATTATTTTAACTATCATTTATCCTATCATCGATTTGGCTTTTAATGACCCCATTGAAGAAATAAGCAGCAGTCAATTAATAATGACCATATTAATAGTTCAAATAACA
>JAYTGH010000148.1:0-2370 GCA_043733645.1 Flavobacterium sp.
GCATTGGAAATATTGCAGCAATACAAAAAATGGCTGAACCAGGATTTACCTGATTATTCGGATTTTGATGATTATCTTAAAGAGCAAAATACAGACAGCAATAAAGAAACAAATCATGGCAATCAATTAATCAAAAAAATCATAGTTCAGACAGTTAGCAAGAAAACAATTGCTGCAAAGGATGATTACAATTTATCTATTGACCGCTATCGGGTAAATGAAAATGTAAGGAAGAGTAATTTTGAAATGGTGCCCTTGGGAGATATATGTGACAATTTAGATAGTAAAAGAAAACCTGTTACTGCCTCCGATAGAAAACAAGGAAAATATCCTTACTATGGTGCTTCTGGAATTGTTGACTATGTTGAAGATTATATTTTTGATGGTGAATATTTATTAGTTTCTGAGGATGGTGCAAACTTATTAGCAAGAGTAACGCCAATAGCATTTTCAATAAGCGGAAAGGCTTGGGTTAACAATCATGCTCATATATTAAAATTTGAAGAAAAGGTAACTCAAACACTTGTTGAATTGTATCTTAATTCAATCAATCTTGAAACTTTTATCACAGGATCAGCTCAACCAAAATTGAATCAAGCAAATCTAAATTCAATCCCAATTCCACTTCCACCTCTTCCTATCCAACAACAAATAGTTGCCAAAATAGAAAGCTACCAGGCCATCATTAACGGAGCAAAACAAGTAGTAGAAAACTACAAACCGCAAATTGAAATCAATCCTGATTGGGAAATGGTGGAGTTAGGAGAGGTTTTAGTAAAAATAAATGATAACATTAATCCCCAAGCCCTAAAAGGGGAGGTAAACTTTATAGGCTTAGAAAACATTGAATCAAACTCAGGCACATTAGTAGGCGACGTTAAAACATCTTATTCTGAGATAAAAAGTGCAAAGACAAAGTTTCAAAAAACGGATATACTTTATGGGAAGTTGAGACCAAACTTGAACAAAGTATTATTATCAACTTTTGAAGGAGTCTGTTCAACAGACATTATGGTTTTAAGAGAAAAAAAAGGAATCTCCAATGCGAAATTTTATTCATCCTATTTAATAAGTGAAAACTTTAATTCTGAAGTATTGCTAGGATTGAAAGGTGCACAATTACCAAGAGTTGGGTTTGAATACTTTTCTTCAATTAAAATTCCCCTTCCCCCACTTTTAGAACAACAACAAATCGTAACCCGGATAGAACAGGAACAACAATTGGTAAACAGCAATAAAGAACTGATAAAAATATTTGAGCAAAAAATAAAAGATGAGATAAATAAATTGTGGCAGGCAGCACCAAAAGAGCATGTGGTAGCAGAAGAAATGTCAGCAGCGGAACATTTAACTTAACAGCCAGTAAATGCCTATTCCAAATGGGAAGAAAATATTGTATTTTAGACACCTCATTAGTGAAAAATATTCTTGAATACCTGCCGAAAAAAGTAGTCAAAAATTTAAACAATGAAATACTGGATGGAATTGCAATATTTAACAAAGCGTTTGACGAGATAGTTAAACTTATCCCTCCTGAATGGGGTTTTAGTAAAAAGGCCAAAGCTCATTTAAAAACTTTTTTTAACGATACCAAACGAAATAATAGAATTGCTAATTCGTTTTCAAATTTCTGATGCAAAGCATACATAAAAATATTAAAGAGATAAGTTACTTGAGTGTGTTAAAATACGTGAGTAATAATTTAAGTGGCGAAAATATTGCCATTGGTCTGGTTGTTATTTCTAATGAACAGGCATTCTTTAAAATATCTAAACGCAAGGTTGATTTTGTAAAACGACTAAATGCTGACGTAGGTAAACTCATCGATTTTTCTATTGCCCAATTAAACAAACTTTTTAGCGAAGACATAAAAAAAAGTCCGCAGCAAAAATTAATACATACTAAAATACTTTTTGTAGATTATTTAAACCGGTTGTCTGCTTACAATAATGGGGTATTGCAGTTTTCAAATCCGCAAACATTCAATCTGGTTTTTGAAGAATCAAATTTTAATGAATTTTTTAAAAAATTTATTAGCGCTGATGTAGAAAAGCCTTTAGGTAAAGCAGTAAGTAATTCTCCCTTTAAAAGAATACTACAGCAAAATTTTTACGTTCCCTTAAAAGACAAAATTGATGTTGACTATACTTTGAAAAAACAACAGTTACCCTCCCTGCTATTTGATTTTCATTTGGATGGCATCGGTGTAAATGGTGCAATGTGTGCTGTAAAGTCAATTGATATAAATGCTCAAAAAAACGCAACGCACTTAAGGGCTGAAATTAGTGAATATGAAAGCGTTTTAGATAGATTGAATCTTTTCGCTAAACAAAAAGGATTACCCGGCGATCCTCAATACCACCTGGTATT
>JAYTGH010000149.1:0-6701 GCA_043733645.1 Flavobacterium sp.
ACAAAAACACTTTTGAGAAAGATACTCGAATTAAAAAACCTGTTTTGCCTCATGGTTTAAATACTTTATAATCGCAATAAAAAATTGTCTTTATTCAATCCAGAAGTGTGATATTGCCAGTTAATAGTTACTACTTCAGAAAGTACTTTTTTGAGTGTAGCAAAATCGCTTGGCTTTTTTATGTAGATGTTAGCTCCTTGAACAAAAGTCTCTTCAATATGTTCCTCTGAAGATGATGTCGAATAAATAGCAATGGCAATATCACTAAATTTATCATTACTTTTTATTTCATACAAACATTCAATACCATTTTTCTTCGGCATATTTAAATCGAGAAACAAGACATGAGGTAAAATAGCATTGGGATTATTTAAATAATTCATCAATTCTACGCCGTCATTAAATGTATTTACTTTTGTATTTATTCTCAATTCTTCAAATGCGTCAGTAAAAAGCATCCTATCATCTTCGTCATCATCCGCTAAAATAATATGTATATAATCCTTGTCCATGCTGGTTTATTTTTTAGTTGCAATTTCTCTTCTTTTTACTATTATTCGCTGAAAAGCAGAAGGTGTAATTCCGGTAACATTTTTAAATTGAGTACTCAAATGCGCCACACTCGAATAATTGAGTTGGAAAGCAATTTCGGTCAAACTCAAATCACTACTTACAATTAGCTGCTTGGCATATTCTATTTTTTGCAAAATAATATAATTCTCAATCGAGGTATAAGTTACATCAGAAAATAAATTGGAAAGATAGCCATAGCTGTGGCTCAGCTTTTCGGCAATATAGACCGAACTTTTGACATTAACCAATTCAGGACTGTGAATCATCTCAATAATCACGTCTTTTATTTTTTGAACCAAGACACTTTTTTGATTTTCTATGATATCAATACCATACTCTTTAAGTTCTTCGGTCAATGCCAAAAAAACAGTTGCATTAATTTTTTCCAAAATATCAACTTCGCCAAAACCTAATATTCTGTGCTTAATATTATGTTTTATCAGTTTTTCTTCTAAAACTTTTCGGCAAACTGCGTTAAAATCAAATTTAATAAAGATCTTCATAGAAATGGCTTCAGCGTTAATTATTGTAAAAGTAATAAAATAATGCTATAAAAAAAGCCGCATTGTAATGCGACTTTTTTTTCTCTCTAACCCCAACTTTTTATTATAGTCAAATGATAGATTTGTTTATCATTTAGTTTACAAAGTTATTTCACCTTTTTAAAAATGGGTTACATAATTTTTTGGGATTGTTATATTTTTTCCACTTTTTAGTTTCCAATTTGTAACTTTGTGCCACATTTACCTGTCGGCAGACAGGCAACTACAACTATGACAACACAACAACTCGTTCAACAAATCCAACAAAAAAAATCTTTTCTCTGTATTGGTCTCGATGTCGATTTGACTAAAATCCCACAACATTTACTGGAACTCGATGACCCAATTTTTGAATTCAATAAAGCCATAATCGATGTCACACATGACTTGTGCGTTTCTTATAAACCAAATACGGCTTTCTATGAAGCATACGGATTAAAAGGCTGGCAGTCGCTCCAAAAAACCATCAATTATCTCAACGAAAAGCATCCTGAAATTTTCACCATTGCAGACGCGAAACGAGGTGATATCGGAAACACATCAACCATGTATGCCAAAGTATTTCTGCAGGATTTGAATTTTGACAGTATTACCGTTGCGCCTTACATGGGTAAAGATTCGGTAGAGCCATTTTTGGCTTTCGAAAACAAACATGCCATCCTGTTAGCACTAACTTCCAATGAAGGCGCATTCGATTTTCAAACTAAAAACACAAATGGAGAAGCCTTATACAAAACAGTAATTAAAACTTCTAAAACCTGGAAAAATTCACAGAACCTAATGTATGTTGTCGGCGCAACCAAAGCGGAATATTTTACTGAGATTCGAAAAATAGTTCCAAATAGTTTTTTGCTTGTTCCTGGAGTTGGGGCTCAAGGCGGAAGTTTGCAAGAAGTTTGTAAATATGGAAAGAATGAAAGCGTTGGCTTGTTAGTCAATTCGTCCAGAGGAATTATTTATGCATCCAACGGAAAGGATTTTGCTGAAAAGGCTAGGGAAGAAGCGTTGAAAATACAGCAGGAAATGGAAGTGATACTAAACACAGATTCCACAAATTAACACAGATTAAAACTTCGTAAACTTTGCGTAATTCTTTGCTCCCTCTGCGGTTAAACAAATGAAAACACTACAAGACCAGATTGGCATTTTTCATACATTTGAAAATACTCCTAAAAGAATAGTTTCGCTTGTGCCTTCTCAAACAGAACTGCTCTATGATTTGGGCTTGGAAGAAAGCATAGTCGGAATTACTAAATTTTGTGTCCATCCTTTTCATTTCAAATCGACAAAGAAAATTATTGGCGGCACCAAAAAAGTGCATTTCGAAAAAATAAGGTTACTCCAGCCCGACATTATCATTGCCAACAAAGAAGAAAATACACAAGAAATTGTTGAAGAACTTTCTAAAATCTGCCCGGTTTGGGTTACAGACATTGTCACTTTGGAAGACAATTTGAAAATGATAGCAGACTTTGGAATTCTATTCAATAAAAGAACAGAAGCTCAAAAATGGATTGATAAAATTAGTTTTGTACACAAAGATTTTGTTGATTTTGCCAAAGACAAAGAAGTGCAAAAAGTGGCTTATTTTATTTGGGCAAATCCTTATATGGTTGCAGGAAATAATACTTTTATTAATGAAATGCTGAAACTCAATAACTTTAGAAATATCTATGAAAACAGGGAGGAGCGTTATCCTGAAATAATTATCCAAAAGATGCGAATTCAAGGTGACCCTGATTTGGTTTTATTGTCATCAGAGCCTTTTCCTTTTACTGACGAACACGCTTTTGAAATTGGAAGATTTACACATTATGCCAAGACCGTTTTTGTTGATGGCGAAATGTTTTCCTGGTACGGAAGTCGGCTGATTAAAGCATATGAATACTTCAAAAAACTTCACGAAAGTATTGCATAAAAAAAATGCCAACATTTTAGATGCTGGCATTCTTAAACTAACCCTAACCAAAATAATAAAAAACCAAATTTATTACACTACAAATGTACGCTCACTTTTTAGCTTTTACTGTTAAGGTTATGTTATTGTTATGTTATTGATTTCTAAAAATTTAACCTACAACTAAATTTACTTTTTGTCCTGCATCGCAAATACTTTTTGCAACAAGGTTGATGTTCTTGAATTAAGGTTGGTTCTGATGTTTTTCTCTTCTACAGCTATCATTTTATAAACACCTTCTAACGCTTTGTTGGTCGTATAATCCGTTAAATCTGGATTTACTTTTTTAACAAACGGAATATTGTTGTATTTGATAATAATGTTTGTCCATACTTTATCAGCACCTACTTTTGCAAAAGAGCTTTTAATTACAGGATTAAATTTATCATACAAAGGAGTAGTGGTAGTGGTTTGCAAATAAGTAGTTGCCGAACTTTCGTTACCCATCAGAATATTTTTCGCATCGGTAAAAGTCATTTGCTTTACAGCATTCACAAAAATTGGAGTTGCTTCTTTGGTTGCATCTTCGGCAGCACGATTCAACATTTTTATACCATCATCGGCAAGTGAACTCAAGCCTATTTTCCGTAACGCTTTATCAACCTTTTGTAATTCTTCAGGCATTAAGATTTTTACAGCTTCGTTTTTGTAAAACCCATCAACCGCAGTCAACTTCGATACTTGTTTGGTAATTCCGTTATTCAGTGCTTCCTTTAATCCGCCAGCAATATCGAGACCGGAATTCGGATTTAATTCAGGAAATTGATTAGCTGCCTGTTGTAATTCGGCACAACTCATAAAAACAAACAATAAGGCAAAGGCAGAGGTAATAGATAGGAACTTTTTACTCATGACTTTAAAATTGTTTTTTTGGTATTCGTGAATCTTTGATTTCATGATTTAAATTTTTTCAATGTCTTGCAAAAATAAAGCCAAAAAATGAACGCTAAGCAAAAACAACAGTTTTATTATTGTACACCATCGTTTTCCTTTCAGCATGTAATTTTATGGCTCTTGCCAAAACCATACGTTCTAAATCTTTTCCTTTCATAATAAAGTCTTCTATCGAATGGCTGTGTGTTACGCGAGTAATATCTTGCTCTATAATTGGTCCTTCGTCTAATTCTTCGGTAACATAATGGCTGGTGGCACCAATAATTTTTACACCTCTGTTAAACGCTGAATGATACGGCTTTGCTCCCGGAAAAGCAGGAAGAAATGAATGATGAATATTGATAATTTTATTCTTGAACAATTCAATCAAATTTGGAGTGATGATCTGCATATACCGGGCCAAGACAATGAAATCAATTTGATACTTTTCTAAAATTGTTATTTGCGCTTTTTCGCCAGTTTCCTTACTTTCTTTAGTGAAAGGAATATAATGAAAAGGAATCGAAAATCGTTCAGCAACCGAACTCAAGTCATTGTGATTGCTGATAATAATCGGGATTTCAACATGCAGTTCACCTGTGCTGTATCTGGAAAGAATATCATACAAACAATGATCATATTTAGAAACAAAGATTGCCATCCTCGGTTTTCTCTCCTGAAGTTGAATCGACCATGACATAGAAAAAGGATTGGCTAAATTTTTCTGAAAATTATCTTTGATATCATCCAAATTAAAATGGTCTTTGGTAAATTCACATTCCAATCGCATAAAGAAAACATCTTGGTCACCATCAACATGTTGGTCAAGGTAAATGATATTCCCTTCAATAGAAGCAATATAGTTGGTAACTGCGGCTATAATTCCCTTTTGATCTCGGCAATATATGAGTATGACAATTTTATTCATTTTAACTTTGAAGTAGCTATTTATGTATTTCAAATCTAAACTTATTTCTCTTTGATTTTCAACAAAAACTAATTTTTATGTTTTGTGCTAATTAATAGCCCATTTTTTGAAAAATCCCTAAATTGCGTCTTCAAAACAGACAGTTATTTAACAATGGTTCAAGAACAACCCTATATTCCAAAAAACAAAGTAAGAATTGTAACGGCAGCTTCGCTTTTTGACGGACACGATGCAGCCATCAACATCATGCGAAGAATCATTCAGGCAACTGGTGTAGAAGTTATTCATTTGGGTCACGATAGAAGTGTAGAAGAAGTTGTAAACACAGCAATTCAGGAAGATGCCAATGCCATTGCTTTAACTTCATATCAAGGCGGACACAATGAGTATTTCAAATACATGCACGACTTATTAAAGGAAAAAGGCGCAGGACATATCAAGATTTTTGGTGGTGGTGGAGGTGTAATATTGCCAAGCGAAATTGCCGAACTGCAAGCTTACGGAATTACCAGAATTTATGCTCCGGATGATGGTCGAGCAATGGGATTACAAGGTATGATTAACGATTTGGTAAAACAATCTGATTATCCAATTGGTAATGAATTGAATGGTGAATTAAAACATATAGAAGATAAAAATCCAACTGCCATAGCGCGTTTGATTTCTGCTGCAGAAAATTTTCCTGAAATTGCCAAACCTGTTTTTGATGATATCCATGCAATGAATAAAACCTCAAAGATTCCTGTTTTGGGAATTACAGGAACTGGTGGTGCCGGAAAATCTTCTTTGGTAGATGAATTAGTGCGTCGTTTTTTAATTGATTTTCCAGAGAAAACCATCGGATTAATTTCGGTTGATCCATCCAAACGTAAGACTGGTGGTGCTTTGCTTGGTGATAGAATCCGTATGAATGCGATTAACAATCCTAGAGTTTATATGCGTTCGTTGGCTACTCGTCAGTCAAATTTGGCATTGTCTAAATATGTTGCCGAAGCGATTCAGGTTTTAAAGGCTGCAAAATATGATATTATCATCCTTGAAACTTCTGGAATCGGTCAATCGGATACTGAAATCATGGATCATTCCGATGTTTCTTTGTATGTAATGACGCCTGAGTTTGGTGCCGCAACACAGTTAGAGAAAATTGACATGCTTGATTTTGCTGATTTGGTAGCCATCAATAAGTTTGATAAACGCGGTGCTTTAGATGCGATTCGTGATGTGAAAAAGCAATACCAACGCAACCACAACCTTTGGGACACAAATCTAGATGAAATGCCGGTTATTGGAACAATCGCTTCACAGTTCAATGATCCGGGAATGAACACACTGTACAAAAAAGTGATGGATAAGATTGTAGAAAAAACGGGAGCCGATTTAAAATCTACTTTCCAAATTACACGTGAAATGAGCGAGAAGATTTTTGTCATTCCGCCACACAGAACAAGATATTTATCTGAAATAGCAGAGAACAATCGCAAGTATGACGAAACGGTTTTAACACAAGTAGAAGTCGCTCAAAAGTTATACGGTATCTATAAAACCATTGAAAGCGTTTCCAAAAAACCAGCACATATTGACAAAGCTGGTCTTGATTTTAATTCATTGAATGTCAATACTGATAACAAAGATTTTCTAAACCTATTAGTTAAAGAATTTGAGAGAGTAAAAATGAATCTTGACCCATTCAATTGGGAAATAATCCTGACTTGGAATGACAAGGTGAATAAATATAAAAACCCGGTTTACAGCTTTAAAGTGCGTGACAAGGAAATCAAAATCCAAACACACACCGAAAGCTTATCGCATTCACAGATTCCAAAAGTAG
>JAYTGH010000150.1:0-2361 GCA_043733645.1 Flavobacterium sp.
CATATATTGTGTTAATTTCTCTACTTCAGCAGCAATTTGAACTACCAGTTCTCTGGTTGGCACCAGAATTACAATTCTTGGCGTATCGGTTGCTACAAATTTCCATTGTTTTAGGATTGGCAATAAGTAAGCAAAGGTTTTCCCTGTACCGGTTTGTGCAATTCCCATCACATCGCGCCCCGACATAATCACTGAAAAGGATTTCTCCTGAATTGGGGTAGGCGTGGTTAGCCCTAATTCGTCTATGGCTTTTTGTAATGATTTAGGAAGATTGAATTGCTCGAAAGTGCTCATTGGTATTGTAATTTGGCGCAAAGATAGGCAATTCTATTTTAGAGAACTTTGTGATAATTAGCAAGTGCAGATAGAAGCTAAAATTTCACATCGTATTTATCGAATATCTCGTTCCGAAACCTGCTTTCAGAGTATCTCCAGGTTTTGCCTTCCTTCAATTTTTTGAGGACAATATCAATATACTGTTGATTTTTACTTTCGAAAGCATGTTCGGTTAAACGGAAAAGATAGACTACTGCATTTTGGTTTTCAAAATCAGCATAAGGGAAATAGTTGGTATAGTAGTCCTTATCCAAATCGGTATATTCTTTTGGAAAATTAGTTAAGAGATAATCAAAAGCATAACTATTATTGTTGTTTTGAACCAATTTGAGGATAGAAGGGTTGAGATTTTTATTATAGGTTAGTCCATCAAACATCCTGTCATAAATAAGCCAAAACATGTCACTTTCATTGCTAATAATAGCTTCGTTGGTTTCCATCATCCTCTTATCCTGCATCAGCGAATTAATCTGAAAGTCCCTTTGTTCTTTTTCAGTTGGACTTTTGATAGCCTCGTAAACATTTCCACAGGCAACATTCCAATAGTCATTATAAACGATAAAACTAGTGGGGTCATAATCAACAATACAGCCTGAAATAGTTTGTATAGAGTCTTTTCTCCTAAATTCGTTTAGAAAAGCCTTTTTAATATCTAGTGTTTTATCCTGATTTAAAATACGCTCTCTGATGGAATACATACGCAATATCTTGTTTGGATTATCAGTTAAATCAACTAACTCCTCTTTCGAAAGTAGCTTCTTTAATTTTTCAAAATTGTAAAAATTGTTACCTGAAGTTTTATCAGATTTGTAAAATTCCTCTTTGTTAAAATTGTAAGGAGTTACATCTGGTTCATCATCTAGCGAATTTATCTTTACAATGGAGTCCATTAAAACCTGCTTGCTTTGGCAGAAGCTAAAGCTGAAAAGAAGTAAAAAGAAAAAACTAAATAGCTTTCTCATTAGAATGTATTTCTACTATAACGATTTAATAATTAAATTATTGTGTTTTCAGATTACGAATTCGAAAACTGCAAATTACTTAAGTTTTTATAAACGCCATTTTCTATTTCTAACAATTCTTTATGAGTGCCTTGCTCAGAAATCCTGCCTTCATTTAAAACCAGAATGGCGTCGGCGTTTCTGATAGTCGAGAGGCGATGGGCAATGATAATGCTGGTTCGCCCTTCCATCAAAGTTTCTAGCGCTTCCTGAACCAGTTTTTCACTTTCGCTATCTAATGAAGAAGTTGCTTCGTCCAAAATCAGGATGCTTGGGTTTTTCAATAACGCTCGTGCAATGGCAATACGCTGCCGCTGTCCGCCCGAGAGTTTGATGCCACGCTCTCCAACCAAAGTGTCGAATTTCTCAGGAAAACCATTTACAAAGTCTAAGGCATTGGCTTGTTTGGCCGCTTTGAAGATCTCTTCTTCGGTAGCATCAGGCTTTCCGTAGGCAATATTTTCACGGATGCTACCACCAAATAAAATAACGTCCTGAGGCACTATACTCATATTGCCCCGGAGGTTTTCCAAATCGTAATCGTAAATATTTTTGTTGTCAATCAGAATTTGCCCGCTTTCAATATCATAAAAACGAAGCAAGAGCGAAGAAATAGTTGATTTACCCGCGCCGCTCGGTCCAACAATAGCAATCTTCTGACCAAAGTTTGCCGAGAAACTCACGTCTTTTAATACTTGTATTTCTTTTCGGGAAGGATAGGAGAAGGCTACATTTTTAAACGTAACGTTTCCTTTTATTTTTTCAGTAGTTACTGATTGATTAGAATTAATGTTTTCTGGAGTCTCTTCCAACAATTCGAATACCCTTTCCGTGGCTCCAACTGCTTTTTGGATTTGGGCATACAATTCTGCAATACCACCAAAAGAAGCCCCTACGAATGTAGAATATAATACAAAGGAAATCAACTGACCTACACTCATTTCACCGCTGATACTTAAAGTAACTCCGTACCATACAACCGCAACTATTGACCCGAATAAGCAAAAGATAATGAAGGAAGCAA
>JAYTGH010000151.1:0-2358 GCA_043733645.1 Flavobacterium sp.
TGTTTTATGGCGATGAAAACGTTTTTAGTGTCAATTATATTTTGTAAAAAAGCATCCAATTCAGCTGTTTTTGCCCCGCAACTTTGCATGGCATCAACATACATTTCAAAATGACTCAATCTTTTTCCGTCTAGAGTCAAATCACTTTCTTCAGCCAAGACGATTTCGTTTATCAAATATCTCGTTTCCGGATTTTGGGTAGCAAACCAGGGCGTTGTCGTGCAGGTTAGTTTGCTTTGTAATGCTTTTAACAATGACATAAAATCCCATACAGCATACACATGGCTTTCTAAAAATTGATGTAAATCTTCAATCATTTTTACTTTTCCATAAAGCGGATGCTGTAATAAGATTTCTTTTTGTGATTGGATTTTTTGATTAATTACAGAAATATTCATAACGTTTTTTAATATATACGGTTTGAAAGTACAATAAGGTTTTGATTGCAACGCAAAAGTAAAAATGCTTCTCGGAAAGGAGAAGCATTTTGTATCAATTTTATCTATTGTTGAATCTTATTTAAAAGCAGGAATTCCAGTAATATCAGCACCAGTAATCAACAAGTGAATATCATGTGTTCCTTCATAAGTAATTACCGATTCTAAATTCATACTATGACGCATGATTGAATATTCACCTGTAATTCCCATTCCGCCTAGTATTTGTCTTGCTTCACGAGCAATGTGAATCGCCATATCAACGTTGTTTCTTTTCGCCATTGAGATTTGCGCTGTAGTTGCTTTGCCCTCGTTTCTTAAAACACCTAAACGCCAAGTCAATAATTGTGCTTTGGTGATTTCGGTAATCATTTCGGCTAATTTCTTTTGTTGTAATTGAAATGAAGCAATTGGTTTGTCAAACTGAATTCTTTCTTTAGCATAACGCAAAGCCGTATCGTAGCAATCCATTGCGGCACCAATAGCGCCCCAAGCAATTCCGTAACGAGCCGAATCCAAGCATTGCATTGGAGCACCAAGCCCAGATTTGCCAGGCATTAGGTTTTCTTTTGGCACTTTTACGTTATCAAAAATCAATTCGCCCGTTGATGACGCACGAAGCGACCATTTATTATGAGTTTCCGGAGTAGTAAAACCAGCCATGCCACGTTCAACAATCAATCCGTGAATTCTTCCTTCTTCATTTTTTGCCCAAACCACCGCAACATCTGCAAATGGTGCATTCGAAATCCACATTTTAGCACCATTCAACAAATAATGGCTGCCCATATCTTTGAAGTTGGTAGTCATTCCGCTCGGATTCGAACCATGATCCGGTTCTGTCAAGCCAAAACAACCCATGAATTCTCCAGTCGCTAATTTTGGCAAGTATTTTTGACGTTGTTCTTCGGTTCCAAATTTCCAAATCGGATACATTACCAAAGAAGATTGTACTGATGAAGTAGAACGAACACCCGAGTCACCTCTTTCAATTTCCTGCATGATTAAACCATACGAAATTTGGTCTAAACCTGCTCCGCCATATTCTTCTGGAATGTATGGCCCAAAACCGCCAATTTCACCCAAACCTTTAATAATTTGTTTCGGAAATTCAGCACGTTGTGCATACTCTTCTATGATAGGCGAAACTTCACGTTTAACCCATGCCCGCGCAGAATCACGCACTAATTTGTGTTCCTCCGTTAATAAATCATCTAAATTGTAGTAATCTGGAGCTTGAAATAAATCTGGTTTCATAGTGTAGTCATTGCGAGGCACGAAGCAATCTCATTTATTTTTTATGTTACGAAAACGTTTGCAAATTTAAGGAAACATTTCTGAGAAAAAGACGAACAATTGTTATTTTTTCGTTCAAATATTTTTACCCGTACAAGGCTAGATGGTTTACAATTGGACTGATATTTTTTGCGCCTTTGCGCCTTAGCGCGAAATAATTATTGCTCGCAAAGACACGAAGACGTAGAAGTTTAAATTTTTTTAATGTAAATTTTCAAGAGCCAAGAACCTGCTATTCGCTATAGTCCTCACTGCGTTCCGGGCTAACGCTGCTATCAGGGCTAGGGTTACATTTTTAAATAGAAGTCTTTCGTCAAAGTGATATACTCTTCGGTATATTGATGACGTGCAGTTTCAATAGTCAATTCGTCAATAGAAGTTTGTTTTGCAAATCTTGAGAAAGCTAATAAGCTTCTTTTTATGTCAGTGGTTGGTGTTCCTTTTACACGTGTAATTTTAAAAGGATATAATTCAAAATGGTTGGCTAAAGCGATAAACTTTTCTTCTTCTTTAAAAGGGATGATAACCGAAAAAATTCCATTTTCTGAAAGTAATAAATTAGCTGCTTCAACCAAATCTTCAAAAGGCAAAGCATCCTGAAACCTTGCTAAATCGCGTTGTTCAT
>JAYTGH010000152.1:0-2355 GCA_043733645.1 Flavobacterium sp.
ATAGTAATAAACCAAAAAGTAAATAAATTAATCATGAGTAAAATTAAATTCAACATTCTTCTTTTCATTTGTCTAGGCATGATAAGTGCTACAGCGCAAACTAAAAAGAAAACAGTAGCAAAACCAAAATTCACTGTTACTGAAAAAAAAGTGGTAACACCTTCAACTGATCAAGGAATATTTGCTGAAATTGAAACAGCGAAAGGGAAAATCGTTATCCAGTTAGAATATCAAAAAACACCTGTTACCGTTGCCAATTTTATTTCGCTTGCGGAAGGAACAAATACTTTCGTAACCGATGCAAACCTTAAAGGGAAACATTTCTATGATGGATTAAAATTCCATAGAGTGATTGCAGATTTTATGATTCAGGGTGGTGATCCTGCAGGAAATGGTTCTGGCGGCCCCGGTTATGCTTTTAAAGATGAGTTTACTGATGCAAAATTTGACAGAGCCGGAATTTTGGCAATGGCAAATTCTGGTCCAAAAACAAATGGTTCTCAATTCTTCATTACGCATAAAAACACGGATTGGTTAACCGGAAAACACACTATTTTTGGTTATGTAATTACAGGTCAAGACGTAGTAAACAAAATAGCTCAGGATGATGTAATAAATAAAATTACCATTGTTAGAAAAGGTGCTGATGCCAAAAAATTCGATGCTGTAAAAGTTTTCGCTGATTATATGGCAAACAAATCAGGTGATGATGCAAAAGATGCTGCTATTGCTGTTGAAAACAACAAAAAGCAAGCCGAATTAGAAGCACAAAAAAAAGCAGAATACAATGCTAAATTTAGTGGTGTTATTGCGGCAAAAGCAAAATATTTAAGCGATATTAAAGCTACTGCAACAGAAACTGCTAGTGGTTTAAAATATAAAATTATTAAAGCCGGTACAGGTAAAAAACCTGCTGAAGGAACCAATGTTTACATTAATTATGCAGGGTTTTTAGAAGACGGGAATCTTTTTGACAGCAGTATGGAAAGTGTAAATAAAGAGTGTGGTAAATATGATGAAAGCAGAGCAAAACAAAACGGTTATCAGCCATTCCCTTTTCCTTATGGAAAGAAAGATGGTTTAATTCCAGGGTTTGTTGAAGCATTAAGTTTGATGAATTATGGAGATACTGCTTTGGTTTACATTCCTTCAAAATTAGGTTATGGAGAAAGAGGCGCAGGAAACGTAATTCCACCAAACGCTAACATCATTTTTGAAATTGAAATGTTGGAAACTATGCCAGCACCAAAACAATAATAAACATGATTTAATTAAAAAGCCCCGATTTGAAGTTTCAAATCGGGGCTTTTTAATTATTTATTTTTTCTTCATAAAAAGATAATACACTGGAATTCCCAATGCCACGATAATCAAACCTAAACCTGTATTTCGGGTAGAATAGATTAATAAATCAATACAAATTAGACCTGTAATAATCATGTACAATATTGGAACAAAAGGATAACCAAATGCTTTATAAGGTCTTTCTGCATCAGGTTCTTTTTTGCGAAGAATAAATAAACCTCCAATAGTTAAAATATAAAACAGTAAAGACGCAAAAGTAGCATATTCCAACAAATCTCCATAACGTCCGGTTAAGCACAAGAAACAAGCCCAAACACACTGTACCCATAACGCTTTGGCTGGGACATCATAATTGTTTAATTCACCAGCTTGCTTGAAAAACAAACCATCCTTTGCCATTGCATAGAACAATCTTCCTCCCGATAAAATCAATCCGATATTGCAGCCAAAAGTAGAAACCATAATTAATGCTGCCATCACTAAAACTCCAATATTGCCAACAATAGCAGAAGCTGCTGCTGCTCCTACTCTATCCTGGCTGGCAAACATGATTCCGTTTTGAACCACAGTTCCGTGCGGTATTCCGTTTAATGGTAATAAGGCTAAATAAGCAATATTCGCCAAAATATAAATGATGGTAACAATCAGAGTTCCTAAAAACAAACTTCTCGGAATATTCTTTTTTGGATCTTTAATTTCACCCGCAATAAAGGTTACGTTGTTCCAAGCATCGCTCGAAAATAATGAATTTATGATGGTTGCTCCCATTGCTCCAAGTAGCGCAATTCCCGATAATTTGGTAATTGTTAAAGTACCATCTGCTTCTAAAAATGTTTTCTTGGCTTCCCACATATTGGCAAAATTATCAGCAAAAGTATTGGTATGAAAACCAATATAAATACCCAACGTAATCAATGCAAATAAGGCTATCAACTTTGCAGAAGTAAAGACTACCTGAATTATTTTCCCGCTTCTGATTCCTTTGGTATTGATAAAAGTTAGTAAAGCGATGATAAACATGGCTAAAACTTGTTTGTTCGTAAACGAAAA
>JAYTGH010000153.1:0-2336 GCA_043733645.1 Flavobacterium sp.
AACCATTCCCGAAATCATGGAAGCGATGCTACAAAAGCACATTCCGTATATCGAAGAAGCAGGAAGACAAGGCGTTCAAATTTTGTGCTTTCAGGAAATTTTCAACACGCCGTATTTCTGTCCGGGTCAAGACAGCGCTTGGTATGCTTCGGCAGAAAGTGTTCCTGGCTCGACAACCGAAAGAATGCAAGTATATGCCAAGAAATACGATATGGTTATTATCGTTCCGGTGTATGAAAAAGACCAAGCCGGAGTGTTATACAATACTGCTGCTGTAATCGATGCTGATGGAACCTATTTGGGCAAATACCGAAAAAATCATATTCCGCAAACGGGAGGTTTTTGGGAGAAGTTTTTCTTCAAACCGGGAAATTTAGGCTATCCTGTTTTCCAGACCAAATATGCTAAAGTTGGAGTATATATCTGCTACGACAGGCATTTTCCTGATGGCGCAAGATGTTTAGGGTTAAACGGAGCCGAAATTGTTTACAATCCTTCTGCAACTACTGTTGGGCAATCCCAAAATTTATGGAAACTCGAACAACCGGCACATGCTGTAGCCAATGGCTATTTCATGGGTTGCATCAATCGTGTCGGAATTGAAAAACCATGGAACCTAGGACGTTTTTACGGCACTTCCTATTTTGTGAATCCATTAGGTGAAATTTTTGCCTGCGCTTCCGAAGATAAAGATGAATTATTAGTAGCCGAATTTGATTTGGATTTGATAGAACAAGTCCGTGGCAAATGGCAGTTCTATCGCGATCGACGACCGGAAACTTATACAGAAATTACAGCACCATAAAAAATATTTACAAACTTGTCATCCCGACGAAGGAGGAAACTCAGAGATTCTTCCTGCGTCAGAATGACAAAATCATAAAATCAACCAAAATATGAGCATAAAAAACAACCGATTAACTGCTGCTGAATATCAGGAGAATTTTGCCGATATCCATCCGCCTTTTGAAACAAAAGACGCAGCGTTAACAGAAGCAAACCGTTGCCTGTTTTGTTATGACCCGCCTTGTATGAAGTCGTGTCCAACATCCATCAACGTACCAAAATTTATCAAACAAATTGCTACCGAAAACCTTAAAGGTTCAGCACATACCATTTTTGCTTCCAACATTATGGGAGCTGGATGTAGTAAAGTCTGTCCCGTAGAAAAATTGTGTGAAGGCGCCTGCGTCTATAATATGATGCACGAAGAACCAATCAATATTGCACGTTTGCAACGCTATTCTACCGAAAAAGCAATGGCAAACAAATGGCAATTATTTGACAGAAAACCATCCAAAGGAAAAAAAGTTGCTATTGTTGGTGCTGGTCCAGCCGGATTAAGTTGCGCACATACACTGAGTCGCGAAGGAATTGATGTAACAATTTATGAAAAAGAAGCAAAAGGCGGCGGACTGATGACATACGGAATTGCTGCATATAAAGTAACGCCTGAATTCTGCGAAGATGAAGTAAATTACATTACATCAATTGGCGGAATCGACATCAAATACAATCAAGAATTTGGAAAAGATATCACACTAGCCCAATTACAACAAAATTACGATGCCGTTTATATGGCTTTCGGTGTTGGATTGGCGCGTCAATTAGACATTCCAGGTGAACATTTAGAAGGTGTTGAAGATGCGATAAAATTCATTTACGAATTACGTGATAATGCTTATTCTAAAATTGCCGTGGGCGATAAAGTTGCCGTTATCGGAATGGGAATGACAGCTATTGATGCTGCAACTCAAGCCAAAAGATTAGGCGCTTCGGAAGTGCATCTTGTATATAGAAGAACTCAGGAAGAAATGCCTTGTACAGAAAAAGAACTAAACATTGCCAAATTGGATGGCTGTAATATTATTTGGTTAGCCGCTCCAAAAGAAATCATTGGCGATGGAGAGAAAGTAACTCAATTGGTTTGCGATGTGATGAAATTAGGAGAACCTGACGGAAGCGGAAGAAGAAGCCCGATAGAAACAGGAGAAACTTTCACGCTGAATGTAGACATGGTCATCAAAGCCGCAGGACAAATGCCTTTTTCAGAAATGGTGAATGAAGAAAATATTCAGAACAACAACGGAAAAGTAGCCGTTCAGGGCAAATCGAAAACGAACTTCAATAATGTTTTTGCCGGTGGTGATTGTGTCAATGGCGGACGAGAAGTTGTAGATGCAGTCCAGGCAGGAAAAGATGGAGCAGCAGCAATACTGAAAAAGATTGTTTCACCGGATTACATCATCGAATCCGAATTAAAACCAACCTTTAATAATTAAAATTATGGCAGATATATCAACAGATTTTTTAGGTATAAAATCTCCCAATCCATT
>JAYTGH010000154.1:0-6618 GCA_043733645.1 Flavobacterium sp.
TTATCAAAATCGCCATAAACGATTGAAGCTGTTTTTGTGATTTCTGCTACTCTATTTTTAACTTCTGTAACTTGGTCTTTAGAAACCAATGCACCCATACGAACTTCTTTCAATCTTGGGTCGCCAATGGTTACTTTGTCTAAAGCCTTTCCTAAAGCGATTTGAACATCGTCTATTAACTTTTCCGGAACAATCATACGGCGAATGGCGGTACATTTCTGCCCACATTTTACGGTAATTTCGCTTCGTGCCTGATTGATGAATAAATCAAACTCGGGTGTTCCCGGAACAGCATCTTCACCTAAAATAGAAGCATTTAACGAGTCGGCTTCCATATTGAATGGTACTGATTCGCTGATAATTCTTGAATGTGCTTTTAACATTCGCCCTGTTGTAGCAGAACCTGTAAAGGTTACCACATCCTGACTTTCAATCGTATCAATTAACGTGTGAGCTGAACCACATATTAACTGTAAAGCGCCTTCAGGTAATATGTTGGAAGCAATTATTTCTCTGACAACAGCTTCGGTTAAATACGATGTTGATGTTGCAGGTTTTACTACTGCAGGAACGCCTGCCATCCAGTTGACGGCACATTTTTCGAGCATTCCCCAAATTGGAAAATTGAAGGCGTTAATATGCACCGCAACTCCTCGTTTTGGAACCAAAATATGATGTGCCATAAAGCGACCGCCACGCGATAAATCGATAGCATCGCCTTCTACATGATAGGGTTGGTTTGGGAATAATTTTCGTAGCGAAGCATTGGCATATAAATTACCAAATCCACCTTCGATGTCAATCCAACTGTCGACACGTGTTGCACCTGTTCTATAACTGATTTCGTAGAATTGCTCTTTGCGTTTGGTTAAATACATCGCCAAACTTTTAATCATATTCCCTCTTTCCTGAAACGTCATTTTGCGGAGTTTTTCGCTGCCTTTGGTTCTACCGTAATGCAGGACTTCACCAAAATCAATGCCTTGTGTTGAAGCATTGCCAATGATTTCTCCTGTAACCGAATCGATTAAAGGAACGCCTTCTCCTGCGCCGGATGTCCAATTTCCTAAAATGTAATTTTGTATTTTACTCATACCCTAATTTTTTAAACTCTTTCAATTATGGCGGCATAGCCTTGTCCTACGCCGATACACATTGTAATTAATGCATAACGTTTTCCTGTTAGTTGCAATTCTAAGGCTGCGGAATACGCAATTCTGGCTCCAGTAACTCCCAATGGATGTCCTATTGCAATCGAACCTCCGTTTGGGTTTAATCTTGGGTCATTATCCGCGATTCCCCATGCACGAGTGCATGCTAAAGCTTGTGCAGCGAATGCTTCGTTTAGTTCGATGATATCGATTTGGTCCAAAGTCAAATTTGCTTTTTCTAATGCTTTTCTTGTTGCTTCAACCGGACCAATTCCCATAATCCTTGGTTCTACTCCTACCACAGCTGAACTTACGATTCGGGCTAATGGTTTTAAGTTGTATTTTTTGACTGCTTCTTCAGATGCGATAATAGTTGCGGCCGCACCGTCGTTTAGGCCTGAGGCATTTCCGGCGGTTACGCTTCCGTCTTTTTTGAAGGCTGGACGTAATTTGGATAATCCTTCTAAGCTTGTGCTTGGTTTTATGAATTCGTCTTTAGAGAATTGAATTGGGTCGCCTTTGCGTTGTGGAATTTCAACAGCAACTATTTCTTTTGCTAATCTTCCTGAAGCTTGAGCTGCAGTTGCTTTCATTTGACTACTCAAGGCGAAAGAATCTTGGTCTTCTCTTGAAATATTGTGTTGTTCAACCAAATTTTCTGCGGTTTCTCCCATCGTAGCTGTACCATACATTTGATGTAATTTCGGATTGATGAAACGCCAACCGAAACTTGAATCGTACATTTTAGAATCGGTGCCATAAGCCGCTGAAGGTTTAGAAACTACTAATGGTCCGCGTGTCATGTTTTCTATTCCACCTGCAATGAATAGATGTCCGTCGCCAGCTTTGATAGCGCGATTTGCCTGAATTATTGCTGACAAACCCGAACTGCACAAACGATTTACGGTTTCTCCGGGAACGGTATAGGGCAAACCTGCTAAGAGCAATGACATTCTTGCTACGTTGCGGTTGTCTTCTCCGGCCTGATTGGCACAGCCCATGATGACATCATCATATGCGTCTTGCGGAATGTTTGGGTTTTTTTCTACTATGGTTTTTATTACTAAAGCACCTAAATCATCAGCGCGTACTGATGCCAGTGTTCCTTGGTAACTTCCGATTGGAGTTCGAACTCCGTCTATGATGTATGCTTCCATTTCTTTAATTGATAATGGATAATTTATAATTGATAATTCCTCCTTATTACTGATTATCAATTGTCAATTATCAATTGTTAATTATTCTTTCCATTCTTTAGCGGTTCTATAAACTACGCCTTTGAATAGTGCGACCATTTCGTTGCCGCGTTTGACTTCGATGATGTTGAAGCCTAGTTTATTGTTTACTTTTTCGATGATGGATTCTGCTACCAAATAATCGCCTTCGTTCACCGCTTCTATGTGATTGATTGACGTTTCGATGGAAACGGCGAACCTGCCGTGGGTGTTGGCTGCAAAACCAAAAGCGGTATCGGCCAACGAATACGTAATGCCTCCGTGGGCTTTTTTCATACTGTTGAGCATTTCTTTACGAACGGTCATGGCCACTTTGCAACGTCCGAGTTCACATTCGAGAATTTCAATGCCTAGCCATTGGCTGTAGGCGTCGAGGCTTAACATTTTGTATGGGATTTTGGTGCCTTCCATTTAGAAAAAGGTTTTATTTGCTGCACTCATTCGTCTTAAAATTGGGCTGCAACGGTAACGGTCTTCGTGATATTCGTTGTATAATGCATCGAGTTTTTCTACACACCATTTTATCCCTAATTCGTCTGCCCAAGCCAATAATCCTTTTGGATAATTTACGCCTTTGGTCATGGCATTGTCTATGTCTTTGGCAGAAGCGATGTTTAAAAACAAGGCATCGGCTGCTTCGTTGATTAACATTACTATTACTCGGTTAAATATTGTTTGTGCCAAAGCTAAATCTTCGGTTGGATTTGGTAATTCTGTATTGTAATCGTAAAAGCCTCTTCCCGTTTTTCTTCCCAAGAAACCAGCTTCTGTCAAGCGTTTTTGTGTTAATGATGGTTTGAATCTCGGATCAAAATAGAAAGCGGTAAAAACACTTTCGGTTACGGCATAATTGATATCGTTTCCGATGAAATCCATTAGTTCGAACGGTCCCATTCGGAAACCACCTATAGTTTTTAAACTCCAATCAATAGTGGCAAAACCTGTCTGTCCGGCAGGCAGGCCGGCTACACCTTCTTCGTATATTCGCAAGCTTTCGCTGTAAAATGGTCGGGCCACGCGATTCACTATGAATCCCGGAGTATCTTTTACCACGGCAACCACTTTTTTCCAATCGGTTATGGTTTGGATGGTAGTTTTCAGAACGGCTTCGCTGGTTTGCACGGCCGGAATAATCTCCACCAATTGCATTAAGGGTGCCGGATTGAAAAAGTGAATTCCGATCACACGTTCCGGTTTTTCACAAGAAGCGGCTATGGAAGCTATTGATAATGAAGACGTATTGGAAGCTAAAATGGTTTCGGGCGAAACATAATTCTCGAGTTCAGAAAACAATTTTCTTTTGATATCTGCATTTTCGACTATGGCTTCGATAACTAAATCGGAATGTGATAAATCGCCTAAAGCATGAACATAAGCAATGTTTTGAGTGATTCGGGATTTTTCACTGGCTTCGATTTTCCCTTTTTCTACTAATTTAGACAAGGTGCTTTCTAAAGTCGTTTTGCTTTTGTCCAAGGTATCCTGATTGGTGTCGTAAATTTTTACTTCACAACCAGCTGTTGCGGCTACTTGCGCAATTCCACTTCCCATAGTTCCTGAACCTATTATTGCTACTTTCATTTTAGATTTTTAGATGGTTGGATTGTTAGAAGATTAGATTTTTCGAATAATCTAACAATCGAATAATCAATTTTTAATTTCCTTTAAATTCAGGTTTTCTTTTTTCTACAAAAGCTGTTACACCTTCGTTGTAATCGTTTGACGAACTAGCTTCGATTTGCAAATCACTTTCGAGAGCCAATTGTTGTTCTAATGAATTGGTCATTGATTGGTTTAATAATCTTTTTGTTAAACCCAAAGCTTTTGTTGGCATTTGAGCTAGGGTTACTGCTAAATTTTGAACCTCTTCTTCAAAAATTCCGGGAGCAATTATTTTGTAAATCATTCCCATATTAAAAGCTTCCAATGCATTTATTTTATCTCCCAACATCATTATAGCCGAAGCCTTTTGGAATCCAATTAATCGCGGAAGGAAGAATGTTCCGGCGCTGTCAGGTATCAATCCAATTTTACTAAACGCCTGAATAAAACTGGCATTTTCGGTAGCAACAACGATGTCGCAAGCCAAAGCAATATTAGCTCCGGCTCCGGCTGCTACACCATTTACTGCAGCAATAATTGGTTTTTCAATCGTTCTTATTTTTTGGATGATCGGATTGTAATGTTCTTCAAGGATTTTTCTGAAACCCGGATTCAATTCGGGATCAGTAACTTCCTTTAAATCTTGCCCAGCACAAAATGCTTTTCCGTTTCCGGTAATGACAATGGCGCGAACATTGGCATCATTAGCACAATTATTTAACGTACTTTGTAATGATAAAGCCATTTCACGGTTGAAACTATTAAAAACTTCTGGTCGGTTTAAATTAATAAACGCGATGTTGTTTTCTATTTTAAGAAGTACTGAACTCATCTATACTTTATTTTAAACATTTGAAATAGTCAAACGGCTCCAAACAATCTTCGCACTGAAAAAAAGCTTTGCAGGCTGTGGATCCGAACTGACTTACTAATTTTGTATTCAACGAACCACATTGCGGACATTTTACTACTTTTTTATTTCCTAGAAGTGCTTCTTTATCTGCCTCGGCATTTAACGGAGAAGCTATTCCATATTTTTCTAATGCCGCTCTGCCTTTTGGTGTAATCCAATCGGTAGTCCATGCTGGTGAAAGGATTAACTTTACATTAGCGCTATATCCTTTTTCTTTAAATGCTGATTTGATATCATCAGCGATAACATCCATTGCGGGACAACCACTGTAGGTTGGCGTAATTTCAACTTCAACTATTCCATTCTCAATAACGGCAGAACGCACGACTCCCATTTCCATAATAGACAAAACCGGAATTTCGGGATCGGAAACCGATTCCAGAATTTCGAATAGTTGTTGGTCGATATGTGTTGTTACTTCTGTCATTTTTTTTAACTGCAAAGAGCTCAAAGTTTTATTGTTTCTCGCAAAGGTGCAGAGCCGCAAAGCTGTATTTCTAAATTTACCAATTCATGTTAGGATAGGTTCTTTGCATGAATTGCATTTCTGTCAAAATGTAGCCCATGTGTTCGCTGTGAACGCCTTGTTTTCCTCCTTTTTGGAAGTATTCAATGGTTGGCGTTTGTAGCGTTGCTTCTTCTAAAATGGTGCTTACTTTTTGGTGAAAACCTGCTTTTAAAAGTGTCACATCCACACCAATTCCTTCTGCTACCACAGCTTTATCAGCATCGGTTTGGTGGAATAACTCATCGGTAAAAATCCATAAATCGTTGATAGCTGTTTGAATTCTATCCTGGCTTTCTTCGGTACCATCTCCTAATCTTTTAATCCAATCAGAAGAGAAACGCGTATGGTATAAAACTTCTTTGATGCTTTTTTTGGCAATAGCCGAAAGCATTTCATCTTTGCTGTTTTGCAATTGTTCTAATAATGCCAAATGAAAAATATCGAACAAAAATTGTCTTGTGATGGAATAGGCAAAATCGGTATTGGGTTGTTCAACTAACAGCACGTTTTTGTATTCTCTTTCCAAACGCAAAAAAGCGATCGTATCTTCGGTCACATCTCCACCTTGCAATTGCGCTGCATATTGGTAGTAACTACGTACCTGCCCTAATAAGTCGAGTGAAATATTGGTCATCGCGATATCAGTTTCCAAACTTGGTCCATGACCGCAAAGTTCGCCTAAACGCTGACCCAAAATCAGTGCGTTGTCAGCAATTCCGTAGATGTATTGCACTAAATTGTCTTTCATCTTACATGTGTTTTAATTCGTCCGGAAGTTCATAGAACGTCGGATGACGGTAGGCTTTATCTTTTGCAGGGTCAAAAAGCTCTGCACTGTTTTCCGGATTGGAAGCTCTGATTTGAGCCGATGGAACTACCCAAATGCTCACACCTTCCATTCTGCGAGTGTATACATCACGTGCATTTTCTAACGCCATCGTTGCGTCGCTTGCGTGAAGCGAACCGCAATGACGATGTTCTAGTCCGTTTTTACTTCTTATAAATACTTCCCAAAGTGGCCAATTCTTCATAGTTATGAATTATGAATTATGAGTTATGAGTTTTGAAATTCCATAACTGATAATGATTATACTGCCTTATTCAATTCTTTATTTGATTGCTTTTCGGCGTAAGCCATGGCGGCATCACGCACCCATTCACCATTGCTCCATGCTTTTTTGCGTGCATCGATTCTGAGTTTGTTGCACG
>JAYTGH010000155.1:0-6602 GCA_043733645.1 Flavobacterium sp.
CCCTGTACTTCTTGGAACTGGCAATTTTCAGTTTCCTTACAGGCAATAACGACATGCACCTCAAAAACTTTTCCATGATTAACTCCGGTGAATCTTGGTCATTGGCACCGGCTTATGACCTCTTGAATGTCGCCATAGCAAACCCCGACGACACCGAAGAACTGGCATTGACACTCGAAGGCAAAAAGAAAAAACTCAAATGGGAACACTTTGAACGATTGGGAAAAAAATTAGGGCTAAACGACAAACAGCTAAACGGAATGGCTAAACGATTCCTCAAAAACAAACCCATTGCATTAGAGTGGATTAACAACTCATTTCTTTCAGCAGAATACAAAGAAAAATACCGTGAACTTCTGGAGGAAAGATACGCTGCCCTGTTCAGCTAAAAGAACAAACTTGTTAGCTGTTTCACTATATAAAATTAGTACTGTGTATGTTAAAAAATAATTTAAAAATAACTCATTTTGCGGTCTTAATGAGTTTGCTCAATTTTTTATTTTTTCATGTCCCATTTTACACCTTTGTCTTTAACAATGTTAATTATAAAAGTGCGAATGGCATTGCTGTCATTAGTAGTTTAATAATCCTAATGTTGGTTCTGAATGCGTTACTTTTTTACCTCATTTATTTCCTGTTGCGTTTTGTCGGGAAATGGTTATTGGCCTTATTTTTTATCATCAACGCCATTGCGGTTTATTTTATTAATACCTATAGTGTTATCATAGACGAAAGCATGATCGGTAATGTACTCAATACCAATTATGAGGAATCAAGTAGTTTTTTTTCGATAAAATTAATAGCATACATAATTTTACTGGGCATTATTCCTGGCATTTATATCATAAGGGTTAAAGTAACAATAGTAACTTGGAAGAAATTTTTAATCACTACTTCGCTTACCCTATTATTCATTCTAACATTAGTATTTGCTAATGCAGGCAATTGGCTCTGGATTGATAAAAATTCAAAAACACTGGGAGGGCTTGCAATGCCTTGGTCGTATACAGTAAACATTTCACTTTTTTATACGCATCAATACAAAAAAAATCAAAGAGAAATTGTATTGCCCAATGCCACCATAAAAGACAACAGGAAATCAGTTGTAGTCTTGGTTATCGGAGAATCTGCCAGAAGCCAAAATTTTTCTCTGTATGGATATAAAAAAAACACAAATCCGTTGCTTTCCAAAATACCTAACGTATATCATTTTAACGCTACAGCTAGTGCCACTTATACTACTGCGGGTGTAAAAGCTATTTTAGAACATACCAATACTGACAAATTATATGAAATTTTACCCAACTATTTATATCGGAATAATGTTGAGGTAATTTGGAGAACCACAAACTGGGGAGAACCACCGGTGCATATAAAAAAATATCAGGACAGGGATTTTTTAAAGCAAAATTGTAAAGGCGAAGGATGTAATTACGATGAGGTTCTTCTAAGTGGGCTAAAAGAACAAATAGTGGCCAGTACAAAAAATAAAATCGTGATTATATTGCACACAAGTACAAGCCACGGACCTACATACAGCAAGAAATACCCACCTCAATTTGAAGCTTTTAAGCCGGTTTGCAATAGTGTTGAATTAGGGAATTGCTCTAAAACAGAGCTAATCAATGCTTACGATAATACCATTGTCTATACCGATTATATTTTATCTAAAGTCATCGATGATTTAAAACAATTAAAAGACTACAATAGTGCTATGATTTTCGTCTCAGACCACGGCGAATCGTTAGGAGAAAAAAATCTGTACATGCATGGGTTACCTTTAAGTATTGCTCCAAAAGAACAATATGAGATTCCTTTTATAGTATGGGTATCCGATGGCTCAAAACAACTTAAGCCAAACAAAACTGTGTCTCAGAACCATGTGTTTCATAGTGTTTTAAATTTTTTAAACATACAAAGTCCTATTCACAATGAGAAAATGAACATTTTTAAATAAGGAACATTTTCCAACCATGCTACTTTGTATTAGTCATTTTCTTCACAAATCGTTCAACTTCCCTCAAAACGTGCTCATCGGCTAATCGGTCAGCTTCAAGAAATCGTTTCCTGTCAAGCCGCACTTCTCTGAAAAACAGAAAAACAAATAGTATAAAAAGAAAAATATCAAAAAATATTGGCATCATAAATTAGTGTGTGTTTTTAGAACGGCCTTGGAATCTGGAAGCGAGTGTCAAATATTCGAAGAATTCGTAAAATGAAAAGCTGTTTGAGGCTTTGCCGAGTTCTTTTCATTTAGAATTCAAGAATTAATTTGACCGCTGAAGATTCATAGCCTTGACTTTTTGTTTCTTTTGGGTCAAGCCAAAAGAAAGATAACCCCTTAAAAACAACTCTGCAATTCGGGAATTACAGTGTTCAATTCGGGAATCCAACACCACACCATTTGCATCAACTAGCCCACTCGAATAGATTTGCTCTCAATCAAACCAAAAAAAGGTGCAAATGAAACTGTTTTCTGAATCCTTACTATCTGAATTAGAGAGTCATTTAAAAGTAATCCATTCACAAACGGAAGAACCAATCCAATACGCGGAGCAAGCAATAAAGATGCTAATTTCGATATTAGAAAAATTAAAAACAGCTTTCCTAAACCATCAATTCGAAAACAAATTACAAGAAATTGATTTTTTCCGAAATGTGAAACCACAATTTGCTGCCAAGCTGATATACTACAACGACATCTATAATATAGAATCCAACAAACCTTTTGGTTCTAAAAAAGCACTCCGCAAATACTACAAAGCCGAGCTGACAAAACTGGAAATATATTTTACCGAAAATTTAGATTTTTATAAATACTACCGCACAGGAAACCGCAACCTCGACAATAAATATTTCATTCGTGGCAAGCACGATGTCCGGCATACACTTGATAGCTTTTATTTTCAGGCTGACCAGCGGTTCTCTACGTCACACGATTACAAAGTAGCAAGGATTTTAGCAAACGATACCATAAAAATCTATTTAGAAACAGAGATTTCAAAATTAGAAAATAAGGAAGACCCAAATACAGTTGCTACACCCTTCCGAAAAATACAAAAATGGACCGGCTCAAAAGTTGCTTTAGTTGAACTGATATATGCACTTCACACAGAAGGTGTTTTCAACAATGGCGCCTCAGAACTCAAAGAAGTTACCACATTCTTCGAAAATGCCTTTGATGTCGATTTGGGGCAATTCAACAGAACATTCCTCGAAATCCGCGCAAGAAAATCCGAAAGAACTAAATTCCTAAATGTTTTAAGGGAAAAGCTAATACTGCGAATGGATGATGCCGATGAAAATTAAATAAGGCTGTCAGTTTACGACAGCCTTATTTGTCATTGCTAATAGCTTGAAAAGCTATGTGGAAATCTCATCATTCTCATCTTAATTTTGAACTATCCCGCTTACCAGCGCCATCGTTACCGCTTTCGCTGAACTTTCTTCGCTACCTTCGGTGCCTGCAATTATATTGCCTACAAATATAATCCAGTCAGGATCGGTATTCTTCTTAGGCCTTTTTCGGGCCATACAAACAGAATGCCTTGCAACAGATGTACTAATAAGCATAATTTTTTTATCATTTGTTGTAAACAAAGGATTGGCACTTACGGCATTCTCATATTTTATGACAAAATCACTCAAAGCATCTCCGCTACTTTCCGTCGGAAAAAGCACTATCAGGGAATTGATAAATTCCGAAAGACTCACTTTGGCAGCTGCTGTCAGCGAACTGCTTGCAATGATTTCAGCAACGCAAGTGTTCTTATGCTCCACAATGTATTGAATCCTATCGGGTGATACAGAATAATAATTCGTTCCTTTCATTTCAATAAATGTGGTATTTGTTCCCGCTATTGTTTCAACACGGCTGATAATGTCGGGGATACTTGTTGGAAGGTTTACGCTTTCATAATAGCTTTCAAATAATTCATCGTGTAGCCGCCCAGCATTGTCAAATGGGTTACTAGTAATAAGCGGCAACGGTTCGTTAATACCTCTATGTAATATACCGTTATCGGTGCCATCTTGCAGTGCTTCTGTATCGCTACTGCAGGAGGTAAAAAAAGTCAAAATAATTAGGCATGAATATAAATTTTTCATTGTTGTTAATGTGTTAAATGTTACTGATTACTTTTTTTTCATCAGTTCATTTCGCCCGGGGTAATTTGAACGTGTTTTTCGGCTTTGCTCATAACAAAACCATTTGAATTCAAGGGCAAAACTAATCGGGTATTTGCCGTCCCACAAGCCAACTGTTGCACCATTCGGGAATATAAAATGTGTAATTCCCGAATGAAGCATTCTATTTTTTAAGTAAACAACAACCTTTCAGATACTTACAAAGCAGTCAGTATATTCTCAAGAAATTGCTGTTTTGAATATGGTTTATTCAATTATTTTTTTACATTTATTCGCAATTTGTCACCCATCGCAATTTTCATTTCGCGATTTTTCTAGGCCATTAAATGATTAAAAAAAGAAACTTACTTCCTGTAGTATTACTAATATCATATTGTGCAATTGCACAGGTAACTTTGAAGGCCGCTGACACGCTTTCATCTAAAGATTTTGAATATTTAAGCAATGGTTTTAGCAAAAATCTGAATGATCAGGCTAAATCAAAAATATATGCGAAGGCCTGGTTACAAAAAGCCAAGGGAGCCAAGGGAAATTATTTTCAATTGGCTTTGGCATATAAAGCACTAATCCTCAGTGCAGAGAAGAAATCACGCCTTTTCTATGCAGATAGTATGGTGGTTGCTGCTAAGCAGACAGAGGACATTGAGTTGATTGGCTCAGCATATATGACCAAAGGAATTGTTCAATACGACTGCAAGGAACAGATAAAAGCGCTCGACAATTATCTAATAGCTGATAAGTATATTTCGCAGACAAGCAATCAATATTTGATCTATAAAGTCAAATACGGTATAGCGCAGGCAAAGTACTATCTGGGGTTTTATGACGAAGCTATTTCATTATTACGGGAGTGCATTGACTTTTTTAAGGAAGAAAACGACCGAGCATACCTCAACTCGCTACATTGTTTAGGATTGTGCTATAACCGTATTGGAAATTATGAATGGTGTACCATCACAAATCAAATGGGTATTGATGAAGGTGAAAAATTAGAAGATACCGGTATGCAATGCTACTTTATCCATTCAGAAGGGGTCAATGAATATAGCAAAGGGAAGTACAATGATGCAATTAAAAAATTGACTTCGTCGTTACCGGATGTTATCAATTTAAAAGACTTCGCAAATGAATCGGTAGCTTACTTTTATATTGGTAAATCATACTGGTCACTCAAACAGTCCGAGAAAGCAATATTATATTTTAAAAAAGTGGATGTAGTATTTGAAAATGAAAAATACATCCGTCCGGATTTACGCGAAGGCTACGAGCGGTTAATAGATTATTATAAAAACCAAAACGATACAAAATCCCAATTATTCTATATTAATCAACTTTTAAAAGTCGATCATATATTAGGGCAGAATTACAAATATCTCCTAAGAAAAATAGTTAAGGAATATGACACCAAAGAATTACTGAAATCAAAGCAGGAAATCGAAAATGCAATGACATTAAGAACAGTGGTTGGGTTTGGTATCATTACGCTCATGGCGTTATTTATCTTCTATTTAATTTACAGGCATTTCGAAAATAAAAGACTGTTTGAAGAAGTAATGAAACGAAATACGGCGACACCAATAGTTATTGAAACCAATAACGAAGAAATTCTATTGGAAGAGCCTGTAAAACAGGAAATCATAAACCTAATAACTTGCGAGAACAACAGTAAGCAGCCAACTCAGGAAATAAGCCCTGATATTGAAGCAGGCATTTTGAAAAAATTGGAGAAATTCGAACAAACCAAAAAATACTTGGAAAAAGACATGACACTGGTAAAAATGGCACTGCTGTTAAATACCAATACAAAATATGTGACCAGGGTTATTTCAAAACATAGAAGTAAAGGAACAATTGAGTACATAACCGATTTGAAAATAGAGTACATAATTGAAATCCTCAAAAAGGAAAGCAAATACCGAAACTACACCAACAAAGCATTAGGAGATGAAGCAGGTTTTGGGTCCACCCAAAACTTCACTCGGGCATTCAAAGTTCAAACAGGCATTACGCCAACGTACTTCATTTACAAATTAAAAAAGTCAATAGCGGCGGACAATTCGGAATAAATTTTACTTTTTTCATTCACAACTTGTGATTGACTTGTGAAATAAAAATTCTCAAATCATACAATTTTGTGCCATAACAATGTAAAACATAAATTATGGCAGTTGAAATTTTAACGAAGCAAGATTTGGATGATTTCCGCACATTACTTTTGAATGATATTAGGGAAATCTTCCAAAGCAAAACTGAACAAACCAGACAATGGTTAAAATCAAAAGAAGTCCGCAAACTTCTTAATATCTCTCCGGGAACATTACAAACGCTGCGCATAAATAAAACCTTGTCCTATACAAAAATAGGCGGTATTATCTACTATGCACATAAGGATATAGAAAAGCTACTCGATGAAAACAAGGTAAGTTCAGAAAATTTGAAATTAAAAGGAGGACTGC
>JAYTGH010000156.1:0-2322 GCA_043733645.1 Flavobacterium sp.
CACCGATAATTGCCCTAACGGCTGGAACCATTGTTGGTGAAAAAGAAAAATGCATAGAATTTGGAATGAACGACTACATTCCAAAACCAATTGATAAAGGTTTTTTAATTAAAATCATAAATCAATGGATAACTCCTTAATAAAATATACAATTATGAAATGGATTGGTAATCGTAAAAGTGACAACGTAGAAGACAGAAGAGGAATGTCGGGTGGTGGAAAATTGGCAGCTGGCGGAGGCATAATTGCAATCGCATTCTTTTTGATAAAGACTTTTTTTCCTGAAGCTGCACCATTTGTAGATACCATACAAAATCAAACAAATCAGCAAACAGAACAGTCAGGAGAACCTGTAGCATTAACAGCGGAACAAAAAGAAATTGGAGATTTTGCCAAAACAGTGCTTGCTTATACCGAAGATACTTGGGGGCAACTATTTCAGGAAAACGGTATGCAATATGAAGACCCAAAAATGGTCTTGTTTTCTGATGCTGTAGAAACCGCTTGTGGTGGAGCGACTTCTGCTTCCGGTCCGTTTTATTGCCCTGGTGATCAAAAAGTATACGTTGATTTAGAATTTATGAAAGAATTAAAATCACGTTTCGGTGCCGCAGGTGGCGATTTTGCCACTGCTTATGTAATTGCGCACGAAGTAGGGCATCATGTTCAGAACCTAATGGGAATTTCTGATAAAGTGCGTCAGTTACAACAAGGGAAAAGCGAAGCCGAAGCTAATAAACTATCGGTTTGTTTAGAACTTCAAGCTGATTTTTATGCCGGAGTTTGGGCACATTACAACCAAAAATATCTGGAAGCCGGCGATATTGAAGAAGCATTAAGTGCAGCCAATGCTGTTGGAGATGATGCGATTCAAAGTAAAATGACTGGTCAAGTACAACCTGATACGTTCACGCATGGAACATCTGAACAACGTATGTATTGGTTCAAAAAAGGATATAATTCGGGCGATATCAAACAAGGCGATACTTTTTCAGCATTATTGAATTAAAATCGCAGTTATTTTTAGTAAAAATTACAATTCAAAAAATTTATATCGCCTTTTTTGAATTTATCATAAATCGCATTCAGCAGTCTAATTTTAAAGGCAATTTCAATACAAATTGAAGTTGCCTTTTTTAATTTTGCAAAGCAAAAAATTAACCAAATGAAAGTAGGCATTGATAGTATCGCATTCGATATTCCACAATTATATTTACCCATAACCACTTTAGCCGAAAACCGAAATATCGAACCTGACAAACTTATT
The DNA here is from genome assembly GCA_043733645.1 of Flavobacterium sp. Lineage (GTDB taxonomy): Bacteria > Bacteroidota > Bacteroidia > Flavobacteriales > Flavobacteriaceae > Flavobacterium. The sequence continues at coordinate 1,268 of JAYTGH010000156.1, forward strand.
AAAGGTTTGGGGTTGCATAAAATGAGTTTTCCCGATGTGCATCAGGATGTGGTGACGATGGCTTCGAATGCGGCTCTGAAATTGATACAACAGGAAAATCTAAATCCGACAGAAATCAACAGAATTTATGTTGGAACAGAAAGTGGTGTCGACAGTTCAAAGCCTATCGCTTCATATGTTTTGTCGAATTTGGAAATGCTTTTTGGTGAAGCAAGTTTCAGAAATTGCGATGTAGTCGATTTAACTTTTGCCTGTATTGGTGCGATTGATGCCTTGCAAAATTGTTTGGATTATATTCGGTTGCATCCAACCAAAAAAGCCATTGTAATTGCTTCTGACAATGCCAAATATGATTTAAACTCTACCGGAGAATATACACAAGGCGCAGGTTCAATAGCCATGTTGATTACCGCTAATCCAAGAATATTGAGCTTTTCAAATGAAGTTGGTGTTGCTACACAAGGCGTTTTTGATTTCTTTAAACCAAGAAGATATTTTACTAAAGAAGAAGTGTTACAACTCGAAAACAATCCAGAATGGAATGGCATTTTAGAAAATGAAATTTCCATTTATAAAGAGCAGCCAGTTTTTGACGGACAGTATTCTAATCAATGTTATATCAATAGAATTTGTGAAGCATACAAACATTATAAATCGGAAAGCAATCAAAGGGGGAAGCTGTATGAAAACTGGACAAACATATTGATGCATCTTCCCTATTGCTTTCAAGGCCGACGCACCTTTATAGAGATTTTTGCTAAAGAAAATCCAGCGCTTTTAGAAACTCAATTGGGTGAAACTACCAAAGACAAAATCAAAGCTTTAGCTAAAAGCCCGGAATATTTAGCACTTGTAAATGAAAAAATACTTCCCTCCGAAATCGCTTCGGGACAGGTTGGCAACATTTATACTGGTTCAATTTTCTTAGGATTGTTATCTACTTTGTGTTATCATTTCCAACAAAAATCAGATTTGACAAACAAAAAGTTTGGTTTTGTGGCTTATGGAAGTGGTTCCAAATCGAAAGTGTTTGAAGCTGAAGTTTCTTCTGAATG
>JAYTGH010000157.1:0-6577 GCA_043733645.1 Flavobacterium sp.
ACATATGGGAAATAGGTTTTTTGTATTACTGTCTTTCCGGTATTCGAATCGGTAACTTCTTTTTCTAATTTGTTTTTTTCGATTATTAGCTTTTCAAAGCTCACAAAGATTCCGTTCTTTGGCATTTTTAAACTAAAATCCGTAGCATCAAAGAACGTTTTCTTAACACCTTTTTTTACCGAAACTAAAAAGTCTTTATTCAGCAATTCATCGCCTGGAGAACCATCTGCGTTTACAGTTAAAAAATGCACTTTAAAAGTGGCGCTTTCGAGTTGGCTGTCAGTAAAGAAATTTACTTGCTTGATGTATCTTGTTCTTTTATATTTTGGAATATAGGGGAAAAATTTAGCGTCAATTCTTGGTCCGTTGTCAAAAGCTTGGTAGGTTTCATTTTTTACTTTACCAATTTCAATTTCTCTGGTTTCGAATCTTTTGGCAATCACAACTTCTAATAATTGAAACGCATTTATGTTCAAAACCACTTTTTCAGATTCGGATGCTTTAACCGTTTTCTTTTCATAGCCCAAAGCCGAAAAAATCAGGTTTTTGTTTGGCAAACAGTTAATGCTAAATTCGCCATTTTCCTCCGAAGTAGTGCTGTTGTTTTCGTTTTCAACCCAAATATTCACATACGAAATGGGCTTGTTGAACTCGTCAACGACAACGCCTTTAATTTGGGCAGAAGCAGCAGAAACCATCAACAACACCAACCACAACACTCTTTTTTCTTTCATCTTTTCTCTATGTTCTTTTTAACAAATCAGCAATTTTTCTATCATTACTTAATCTCGGAATTTTATTTTGTCCGCCCAATTTCCCTATTGATTTCATATAATCCTGAAAACCATTTTTCTGAACTTTAGAAATCACCAATGTTTTCAATACTTTTCCAACTATCAAATCATCGTAATAGCTGTTTTGTTTGCGCATTTCGTTGTCAATCTTTAAGGCAAATTCCTCGAGATTTTCAGGTTCTCCCGAAGCTTCGGGATCAAACTCTATAAACCATTCGTGATAGGGTAATCCTGAAGCTGGAGCAATCTGTGGAGCAACGGTAAATTCGTTTACACGAATACTGGAGTTTTCCATAGCTTCTTTCAAAGCACATTCGACTTCTTTCCCAATGACGTGTTCACCAAAAGCAGAAATATAATGTTTGATTCGACCCGAAACAATCACGCGATAGGGTTTCAAGCTTGTAAACTGAACGGTGTCGCCAATATTGTATGCCCAAAGTCCGGCGTTGGTAGAAATGATTAAAACATAATTGACATTCAATTCTACTTCGCCAATCGTATATCTTCTTGGATTATCAGTAAAGAATTCATCCGATTTTACAAATTCATAGAAAATTCCCGAATTCAAAAGCAGCAACATTCCTTTGGCTGCCTGCGAATCCTGATAAGCAAAAAATCCTTCCGAAGCGGGAAACAATTCAATCGAATCTACTTTTCTTCCGATTAGGTTTTCGAATTTGGCGCGATACGGTTCATAATTGACGCCGCCATAAATAAACAAATTGAAGTTCTTGAAAATTTCGCCAACTTGCTTATTCCCTTTTTGTTCCAACTTCTCGAAATACATCTGAACCCAAGACGGAATACCCGAAATCACGGTCATGTCTTCGTTAAAAGTTTCTTCAACAACAGCATCAACTTTGGTTTCCCAATCTTCTATGCAGTTGGTTTCCCAGCTTGGCATTCGGTTTTTCTGCAAATATTTCGGAACAAAATGCGCCACAATTCCGGAAAGTCGTCCGAGTTTAATTCCGTTTTTTTCTTCCAAAATTGGACTTCCCTGCAGGAAAATCATTTTACCATCAACAAAAGCTGTTTTTCCTGTTTCGTGAATATAACCGAGAATGGCATTTCGAGCGGCTTCAATATGAAACGGCATTGATTCTTTGGTCAACGGAATGTATTTGGCGCCCGAAGTGGTACCCGAAGTTTTAGCAAAATAAATGGGTTTCCCTTTCCAGAGAATGTCTTCTTCGCCTTTTACAACGCGGTCAACATACGGTCGTAATTCTTCATAATCACGAATAGGAACTTGCCTGGCAAAGTCTTCAAAGGACTTGATTTCAGAAAAATGATGGTCTTTTCCAAACTGAGTAAAATCTGCGGAAGCGATAAGATTTTTAAAAACGTTCTGCTGCGCTTCAATAGGATTTTGAACCCATTTCTGTGTTTTTTTATGGACAATAGTTGCGAATATTTTGGCAGCGAATGATTTTACAGACATAATTATTCGAATTCAATAAAAATACTCGGATCGATTGGATAACCATCTTTCCACAATTCAAAATGCAAATGCACGCCAGTTGACTCTTGTCCGGTTGAACCCGCTAAAGCAATAACTTCGCCCGTTTTTACTACATCGCCTTGCGAAACAGTGACCGAAGCCGCGTGTTTATAAACCGAAATAAATCCGTTGTTATGTCTTATGATTACTACGTTTCCGGTATTTGGTGTCCAATCGGCAAAGAGTACTCTTCCGCTTAAAATTGATTTTATCGGAGTGTTTTTCGCCAAAGCAATATCAACTGCATAATGTTTCTCTTTTGGATTGAATTTTTCGGTTATAATTCCTTTTACCGGTGGAAATAAAACCGCGGTAACTTTTGGTTTTGCTTTTTCAAAGAGATTGTATTTATCTTCTCTGTCAACTTCTTCTCTAAACTTTAAATCGGATTTTGAGGGTTGCAATTCTTCTGCTGTAACAGGTTCTGAAACGACTGCTAAAATAGAATCTTTATTGAATTTTGCATATTCTAAATCGCCCGTTAAAACCTTTTTAATCGATTGGATATAGGCTTCGTTTTTTTTCAATGCATGGTTTAATGAATCTGATTTTAACGCCAATTCGGTTGCGTCTTTCTTTAGTTGTGTCGAAGCATAACCCGGAATATATTCGCGCAGTGGCGTAAAAGCAATGATATAAGTGGTGACGAAAATGATTAACAAAGCGCCAATTGTAGCAACGACAAAAACATTCATTAGCGTTAAACGAAGCGAAAAAATTTCTTCGAAGGTGTCTTCGTTCAAAATAACCAGGCGGTTTTTTGTGAAGAGCTTTTTCTTGATTATTTTTCGTTTAAGCCGTTTTTCGGACATGATTGTTTGAATGTGCTACAAATATAGAAAATAAGTTGAGTATGTCTTGAGGGAGCAGAGTTGTATTATTTCACTAACTAAAGTTAATATACCTGACTGCCACTGGCAGTCCTCCTCTTAATCTCACACGAGCGGAGCGACTGCCGAAGGAAATGTTTAACTTATATTTATGTGGTTAAATTCAAAAGAATGTTATTTTCTCTTTATCTTTGTCAAAGTTTATTTAAAATAAAATCTGCGAAAGCACAAAATTATATATCATGGGAAGATTAGGTCCAACCGAAATTATTTTAATCGTTGCTGTCATTTTGTTAATGTTTGGAGGTAAAAAAATTCCGGAATTAATGAAAGGTCTTGGAAATGGAATCAACGAATTCAAAAAAGCTTCTAAAGGTGAAGAGGAACAACCAGCTAATTCTAAAAAAGAAGAAGAAGAGAAAAAATAATTTTCTTTACTAAAAATATAAATCCCAAATTCTTTATTGAGTTTGGGATTTTTTGTTTTTTGTAAATTTATGCCCCTATTACATTGGTTTAAATTAAAAGCCTGAAATTTACATTAAATTAGTGTTTATATTTGCTAATAATTTTATTTTCAATCTGTCATGAAAAAACTATCTCTTTTATTTTGTTTATTATTAAGTGTTTTTGTGTATGCGCAAAATCCTGCAGATATTTCACATAATTTTGGTGTTTATCCTGGTTTTGAAAATGGCGTTATTGGGTCATTAGCTAAACAAACCGATGGGAAGATTTTGGCAGGAGGCATTATTACTAGTTACCGTGGGGTTACAGAAAAATATATTATCCGGTTAAATACTGATGGAACCATAGATGCTACTTTTAATACTGGAAGTGGTTTTAACAACACCGTTAGTGCAATCACACTACAACCAGATGGGAAAATCCTTGTAGGCGGTAGTTTTACGTCTTTTCAAGGAAACACTGAAAATCGCATTATTCGTTTAAATCCCGACGGCACCAAAGACACTACTTTTAATAGCGGCACTGGTTTTAGTAATTCTGTTAATACAATAATATTACAACCTGATGGGAAAATGATTGTAGGAGGTAATTTTACCAATTATCAGGGAAGTTCGGCTAGCCGCATTATTCGCTTATATTCAGATGGAACCAGAGATACTACTTTTAACATGGCTATCGGATTTAATGATTATGTTGCAGATATCGTTTTGATTCCCGGTGGTAAAATGATAGTTGGGGGTTATTTTACTACCTACCAAGGGAGTAACGCAGTAGGTATGGTTTTATTAAATTCTAATGGTACCAGAGATACGTCTTTTAATGCTGGTAGTGGGTTTAATAGTTCCATTTTTACAATAGCGCTTCAGTCCGATGGAAAATTTGTTGTTGGAGGTTATTTTACATCTTACCGGGGGATTACAGAAAATCATATTATTCGGTTAAATGCTGATGGTACCAAAGATACCACTTTTAATACGGGTACTGGCTTTAATTACGATGTTCGTAACATAAAACTCCAGTCAGATGGAAAAATTTTGGCAGGAGGTAATTTTTATACTTATCAGGGGAATCAGCAGAACCTTCTGGTTAGGTTAAACACTGATGGTTCTAAAGACACTACTTTTGACATGGCCGAAGGGTTTTATGGTAATTTTGTACATGAAATACTGCTTCTCAGTGACGGGAAGTTTTTGGTTGGCGGAGAGTTTTACAAATATCAGGGAATCACGATGAATAACCTTGTTCGATTAAATGCCGATTGTACCAAAGATATTACCTTTAATACTTGTGATGGTCTTGATAATACCGTTCAGTCAATAGCTGTGCAGCCTGATGGAAAAATTTTGGCTGGAGGTGAATTCAATATCTATCAAGGCAATACTGAAAAACGCATTATTAGATTAAATTCCGATGGTACAAAGGATGCCGCTTTTAACACTGCTAACGGGTTTAATAACACGGTTAGAAAAGTGGTTGTACAAGCCGATGGGAAAATTTTAGTCGGTGGCGAATTTACGGCTTATAAAGGAAATACAGAAAATTATATCATTCGATTAAATGCAAATGGAACCAGGGATGATACTTTTAATACAGGTATCGGTTTTAATTTAAATATGGTGGCAGCAATAGCCCTACAGTCTGATGGAAAAATTCTTGTCGGAGGACAATTTACAGCTTATCAAGGTAATACTGAAAACCGTATCGTTAGATTAAATCCCGATGGTACCAAAGACACCTCTTTTAATACGGGTGCTGGATTTTCTGGGAATGTATGGGAAATAACCATTCAAACTGATGGAAAAATTTTAGTTGGAGGACAATTTGATACCTACCAAGGGAGTAGTAATAAAAATATTATTCGATTAAATGCTGATGGAACGATAGACGCTACTTTTAACAGTGGTAATGGGTTTGATTTTTCCGTTAGAACTATAGTAGTTCAACCTGATGGAAAGATTTTGGTGGGAGGCAGTTTTAGTTCATATCGGGGAATTGCTGAAAACGGCCTAATTAGGTTGAATACTGACGGAACAAAAGACACCTTTTTTATCACTGCAAACGGCTTTAATTCTTATGGCATTGAGACAATTGTCCTCCAACCTGACGGGAAAATTGTGGCAGCCGGCTATTTTACGACCTATCAGGGGACTACTGAAAATCGTATTATTCGATTAAATGCTGATGGAAGTAAAGATAACACTTTCAATACTGCTGGAGGGTTTAGTAATGCTGAAGGGTTCGGTCTTATGTCTGTTAAAACACTCGCATTAGAGTCTGACGGCAAAATTTTAGCCGGAGGTTATTTTACGAACTATCAAGGGACTCCTGCCGCTTTTTTGATTCAACTAAAAGGAGATTCGGTTTTATCAAATGAAGATTTTAATAGAGAAAATACATTTTCATTATGGCCAAACCCGGTAAAAAACAACTTGTACTTAATTGCATTGAATCCTGCACCAATTAGTACCGTAAGTATCTATAATTTACAAGGAAAATTAATGTATAAAGAAGAAACTGAGATTACAACTTTAGACGTTAGCTCTTTGTCCACAGGCCTATATTTAATTAAAATTAAAACCGAATCAGGAGAAATAACCAAAAAGTTTATTAAAGAGTAATCTTTATCTGCATAAAAACCCGGATTGAATCCGAGTTTTTTATAAAATCATAGTCAACTGAATTCGCTTTCGCTCCTCATCAACTTCAACGACTTTCACCTGAACGTGTTGGTGCAACTTCACCACTTCATTCACATCGGAAACAAAACCTGCTTTGAGTTGCGAAATATGAACCAATCCGCTTTCTTTAATTCCGATATCAACAAAGCAGCCGAAAGCTGTAATATTATTGACAATTCCTGGCAAAATCATTCCAGTTCTTACGTTTTTTATGGTCGTAACTGTTGGGTCAAATTCAAATACTTTAGCAGCTTTTCTTGGGTCGAGCCCGGGTTTTTCTAGTTCTTTTACAATGTCTTT
>JAYTGH010000158.1:0-2312 GCA_043733645.1 Flavobacterium sp.
TCCAAAAAGTCCGATGGTGCCAACAGTTCATGCCAATTGGCGCTATTTCGAGATGTATGATGATGCCGGAAATGTAATCAATTCATGGTTTGGCGGCGGTCAGGATTTGACGCCTTATTATCTGTTTGAGGAAGATGCGAAACATTTTCATCAAACTTGCAAAAACTCATGCGATAAACACAATATCGAATTTTATCCAAAATATAAAAAGCAATGCGACGACTATTTCTGGAACACACACCGAAATGAAGCACGTGGAATTGGCGGATTGTTTTTCGATTATTGCAAAGAAACTGATGAAATGAATAGGGAAGATTGGTTTAATTTTGTGAAAGAAGTTGGCAACAGTTTCCTCGATGCATACGTCCCAATTGTTGAAAAAAGAAAGGAATTACTCTATACAGAAGCTCAAAAAACCTGGCAGAAAATCCGCAGAGGAAGATATGTGGAATTCAATTTGGTTCATGACAAAGGAACACTCTTCGGATTAAAAACCAATGGTAGAATTGAAAGTATTTTGATGAGTCTGCCGCCACATGTTCAGTGGGTTTATGACCATCATCCCAAAGCAGGAAGTACGGAAGAAAGATTAATTAAAGTATTAGAAAATCCAATCGATTGGATTTAACTTAAAAGCTAAAAATATGTTCCCACTACAAAGAGGCAGAAGATTACGGGTAAACGAAAGCATTCGCTCCTTAGTTCGAGAAACGACATTAAGTCCCAGTGATTTCATGTTCCCAATGTTCATTACAGAGGGAGAAAACGTAAAAGTGGAAATCCCATCTATGGTTGGAATTTACCGCCGTTCCATTGATTTAGCGGTGGAAGAAGTCAAAGAAGTATTTGCTTTAGGAATTCGTGCCGTAAATATCTACGTAAAAGTTGACGAAAGCCTAAAAGACAACACAGGAAAAGAAGCCTGGAACCCAAACGGATTAATGCAGCAAGCCATTAAAGCAATAAAAACGGCATGCCCTGAAATGATCGTAATGCCCGATGTGGCTTTAGATCCCTATTCCATTTATGGTCACGATGGGATAATCGAAAACGGAGATATCGCTAACGATGCTACAAATGAAGCACTCGTAAAAATGGCAGTTTCTCAAGCGCAGGCCGGTGCCGATTTTGTAGCACCAAGCGACATGATGGACGGACGCGTTTTGCGTTTACGCCAAGGTTTAGATGTAGCCGGATTTTCAAATGTCGGCATCATGAGTTACTCAGCTAAATATGCTTCAGCGTTTTATGGTCCGTTTAGAGATGCTTTAGACAGTGCGCCAAGAGAAGCGGATGTTGAAGTTCCAAAAGACAAAAAGACTTACCAAATGGATTACGCTAACCGCATCGAAGCTATTAAGGAAGCCTTAATGGATGTAGAAGAAGGTGCAGATATGGTTATGGTAAAACCTGGAATTGCTTATCTCGACATCGTTCGCGAAGTCAAAAATGCAGTGAATGTTCCGGTGACGGTTTTCCACGTTTCGGGCGAATATGCTATGATTAAAGCCGCTTCCGAAAGAGGTTGGCTCGACCACGATAAAATTATGATGGAGCAATTGATGTGTATCAAGCGTGCGGGTGCCAGTTTGATTTCAACTTATTTTGCTAAGGAAGCTGCAATTTTATTGAACAAATAGGAGCGAAGGGTTCGGGCTTATCAGCAATCCATTTTCCCGCTTTCCGTTATATTTTTATACCTGTCAGGTTTTTAAAACCTGACAGGTATAAAAGATACCACTCCAATCGGGGCTAAAAGAAAAACGTATTGAATTTTTGTAAACCATGAAAAACTTATTAATACTACTATCATTCTTTTCTTTAATTGCATGTCAAAACAAAGAAGAAAAATCAACAACTTCTGTAGATGAAACTGCCACAAAAGTTACAGGAAAAGAACTTTTTGAAGGCGAAGGAAATTGCGTAGCGTGTCACAAACCCGACCAGAAAATCATTGGGCCAAGTTTAAAAGATATTGGTAAAATCTACAAAGCCAAAAAAGGAAGTATTGTTGCTTTCCTAAAAGAAGATTCAGAACCACTTGTCGACCCAAGTCAATACGACATTATGAAGACCAATTTCGCTATCACCAAAAGCATGAGCGGCGAAGAACTCAAAGCGCTCGAAGATTATATTTATAGCTTTTCAAAATAATATTTGATAACTTTATCAAATGGAAACAGCCTTCATAGAATTGCCACTTGGAATCACCAAAATTGTTGGAGATGAAAACGGTATTTCGATAATTTCTATTTTAAGCGAAGGAGAAATTACCTCCAAAATTCCAAAGAATCTTAAAGAATGCATTTCCC
>JAYTGH010000159.1:0-2301 GCA_043733645.1 Flavobacterium sp.
GCGGCTCTGTTATTTGCATCCAAATCTATTTGACCTAAACCAATGTTATTTAGTTTTGCACCATCACTTGCTCCCAATCCTTTTTGGAAATAGATTGAAGCCGAATCGGAAATATTTTGTTTAAGGTAGATGGTCCCTAAAAGAAATGCTGCTTTACCATTAGTTGGTTTGCTTTGTATAACCGATTTCAACAACGATTTTGCTTTTTCAAATTGTTCAGCATCAATAGCTTTCTTCGCTGGCTCTAAATCTTGTGCTTTCGCAATGGTTGTTGCTACTAACGCTAAGCTGAAAATTTTAAATTTGTTCATTTTTAATTAATTTTTATCTTTTGTAATTGTGCTTCTAATTCTGATATTTCTGGTTGGAATTCGTTCAGGAACCAGACCTGATTTTAAAATTATGCGTTGTCCTCTTTCTCCTGTAAGGAAGGAACCAAATCCCATTCCTAGTCCAGAATATCCTTGACAATTTACAATATACAAACGTCGTGCCAAAGGATACTTTCCTTGCGCAAGATTATCTTGTGTTGGGAAAAAGTATTCCGATTTGTTTATCCCTTTTACTCCTAATACATTTACATTATCAACAGTTTCTTGTAAATCTAATGGCGGTTGGAAAATCCAATTCATTCCTATGACGCCGACCATACCATTATTTTTGGCAACATATTTTAAAGCTTCTTCATTGGTTTTGAATGAAAAAACATTTTTCTGATTGTTAACCGGCATTCCTGAAATTTCAGAAATATATCTTGCTGTACTTGAGTTGGCATTGTCAAAGACCAATCCTTTAATACTTGGAACAGCCTTTCCGTGCACAAAATCAATAACGTCTTGTAACGCTATTAGAGTGTCATTTGTCGTTTTATTTCTAATAAAAGCGATAGCATCGGTTGCAAAAGGCGTAATTCTTGGTGTGACATTTTTGCTTTGAAATGCTTTTAATTCTTTAGCAGAAAGTGTTCTGGTTAAAATTACAATTCTTGCAGTATCGTTGAACAAAGCATTGATTACTTCATTTTCTGATTTTGAAACCAAATGCAATTTGGCCTCATATTCTGTTTCAAATACTGCCTGCTCATCTTCGACAATTGGCACTATTGATTCATCAACATAAACGGTAGCTTTACCTTCTAATATGGTATCCTCCACTTTATTGTTTTTGTTCTGGCAAGAAAAAACGAAAAGTAGGATTAGCAAAGCAAAACCAACAAGTGTTTTGGTTACTTTATTCATTTCTAAATTTATTCTTTATTAAAGAAACGTAAAAATCGTAAAAAGGAATATACAATGAGTAAAATTCCAAAGACAATTCTGTATTTATATTCTAATGTTAAAGGTAGCGACTTCCAAAATATGATTAGTAAGCCTAATGTTAAATATATTATAAAAAACAAAATGCCTATAACGAGAAGAAACCGCTCTTTAAGCGATTTCTTCTGAAAGTTTTCGATGAATTTTGAAATCATTTATTCTGCTGATTGGATTGATATTGGCAAAGAATATAATACCCTTACCTTTTTACCATTCTGCTCACCAGGATTCCATCTTGGACAAGATTTTAAAACTCTGATAGCTTCTTTTCCTGTTCCGTAACCGATATCCCTAAGTACTTTAATATCTGTAAGTGAACCGTCTTTTTCAACAACAAAGGTTACAAATACTTTTCCTTTTAATCCATCTTCTTCCGGAACCTGGAAATTCTTACCAATAAATTTGTAGAATTTGTCTAGTCCTCCCGGGAAATCTGGTTTTACTTCTATACCTGCCGTATTGTAGATAGTATTATCTTCTTCTACCACACTTGGACCATTACCTACTGGCTCTACAGTTAATGGTGCATCAGGATCACCTTTTACTGTTTCTGCACCTAGTTTTTTATCTTTTATTTCCTCCACTTTTGGTGGGTCTTCAACAATTTCTTCGGTTTTAGCCACTACTGGTTTTACAAACTTCACCTGATCTACTTTTGGGGGAGGAGGTGGTGGTGGTGGAAGATCTTTTGGTTGTTCTTTTGGAGGTAACTTTATCGTTACAATTTTTTGATCCAATGCTGCATCATTTTTTGAAAAATCAGGAATTAAGCTGATGATTAACGGTAAGCTTACTGCCAAAGCAAAAACTACTGCTCCTATAATTAGAGCACGCACAGTTGTTTTTGAGTTTTCCTGGCGCAATTCATAAGCACCATAGGCTTTATTCCGTCCTTCAAAAACGATGTCTATCCATTGTTTATTAAATAAGTCTAATTTCATTTTAGTATCTTTTTGATTAACACTGGATTATTTGTTCATTTCGT
>JAYTGH010000160.1:0-2295 GCA_043733645.1 Flavobacterium sp.
TTTTGGGCTTGTTGATTTAAATGGAATTTCAAGAACGATGAGCGCCAGATATCACAAAGATGGAGCAGAGATATTAATACCACAAAAGAATAAAGTTCCTAGACGCTTAACGCCTAATGAGGCTGCAGCATTACTTGGTTATCCAAAAGATTTTAAAATTCCAGTTTCGGATACTCAGGCATACAGACAATTTGGAAATTCTGTTGTAATGCCTTTAATACAATCAGTAGGCAAGCAAATTGTTGACCTAATTATAACAAAAAGGAAAGTGAATTAAAAATTAAAGTAAATGGAAACTATCTTACAAAAAGCAATACAGGCCATACAAAATTCTCCTGTTTCTTTTTCTAAATATATTACTGCTAATGATACTGGTTCAACCGGTGGGCATCAGGCAGGTTTTCATATCCATAAAAATTCTTGGCAACTTTTCTTCGATAGCCCTGGTACAAAAGGAAATAATACGGATAAATTTATTACCATAAAGTGGCAAGATGATTTTGAAACACAAAGCCGCTTTATTTATTATGGAACCGGTACAAGAAATGAATATCGGTTAACAAGATTTGGGAAAGGCTTTCCCTATCTGCAAGATAGTACAGTTGGTGACTTATTAGTAATATGCAAATTGTCTAATGATTATTACCAAGCATTTGTTTTACAAACTGATGAAGAAATAGATGATTTCTTTGCAGAGTTGAACATTTCTTCAACTAATACAAACGGTATTATACCAAGACAATTTGTGCATTCATCAGAAAGTAAGTTAAATGAATGCTTTTTGGGATTTCTTAAATCTCTTAAAATCGATTTTCCTTCGACTTATGAGCTTTCGTCAAATGCACGTAATTGCTACAACGCTGCTTATTCAATAACAGCAAATAATATAAAATTAAATCCTGACTTGGAGATTCTTAATTGGTTAGATGCAGAGTTCCAGTTATTTAAATCTATCGAAAACGATAGGTATACATTAAGAATTAATACACCTTTTAAAACAGTAGAGGAGCTTGTTAACGTTGCAAATACGATATTAAATAGACGAAAAAGTAGAGCTGGAAAATCTCTTGAACATCATCTTGCTGCAGTATTTAAAATATTTGAACTTTCTTTTGAAACACAATCTATTACAGAGGACAAAAAGAAACCTGACTTTCTATTTCCTAGTCTTAAAGCCTATTCAAATGTCAGTTACGATAATAGTAAGCTAATTACTTTGGCTTCTAAGACAACTTGCAAGGATCGTTGGCGACAAATATTGAATGAAGCAGACAGAGTAAAAACAAAACACCTTTTTACTTTACAGCAAGGTATATCGAAAAATCAGTTAGAAGAAATGTATAAGTACAATGTATGCTTAGTTGTTCCTAAGACCTATCTAACAAGCTTTCCAAGAGAGTTTAGAGACAAGATTTTGACGCTTGAAGGATTTATAAATTTTGTACAACTTAAGCTGAGTTAATTTATTCTTAAAGCCCAGCTGGCGCAAGTAAATTCTTACAAATTAGAAAGCTCTTGCATTGGCGCAGGTATGTCGGGTGGCTTAAGTGTGTTGGCATACCTGTGCCAGACAACCAAAAAAGTTAACAAGTATTGAGCAACCAATATTGCAAAACAACAAACTATAACAACTGCAAATAAACTTAACAGTAATAACAATAAAAATTATTATAATAATGGCATTTATATTTTTGCAGCTTTAAACCATGGATGTACAACAACGCAAAATTTTATGCAAAAAATGATGGGATTATTAAATTGCTAATTATTGTTACCGAAGATTTGCCTTAGTGAGCCAGCAAGGCACAAGGAAAGCCAACCCACATTGGCTGGCTCTCAATCTTGCGCCAATGCTAGGGATTATTCTAGCCACCTTCTCTAATCACTAAAAAATTGTGTAATTCAATCACCCTTTCAACATCTTCTTTCGGCAACTATTTCCCCTGTTTGAGACTTCTTTAAAATAAATTTCATTTTTAGCCAGCTAAAAAACAAGGCACTTATTTTGATTGATCTTAAGTGTATCTAAAGGGGCCCGCTAGAGAAGCCCGTTCATTCGCTTTTTTTAAAATACAGCGAAAATATTTTTTAAAAGATTTAAAATTAAAACAACATAAAATGGATGAAAAATTCAATGAAGCCACCACCCATCGTCCGAAAGGGAACCGTGTTATGGATGCACCGTTGGTTACAATTGACCTTCGCAGTTTTACTAAACAGATTAGAGAGGAGAAAGCATGGGAAGACAGTGACCGCAATGCAATAACAGTTTTTAAAACTGATGGTATGCGTATT
>JAYTGH010000161.1:0-6524 GCA_043733645.1 Flavobacterium sp.
AACCGACTCCGCTTTGACCGCTTTAACAACCTCTTTTTGTGTCGATTTTTTAGGAATGGATAAAACCGAAAATCAAAATAAACCCAACATTGTCAGAACCCGACATTTAGTACATGTTGGCTTTTCAATGCTGATGTTTTTGGTCATTATAATTTTCAATTCGCTGAATGACAAGTCGGTCGTTACGATGATTTTTAAAGTGGCTAGCTATACGTATGGACCACTTTTAGGATTGTATGCTTTTGGATTGTTTATGAAATCGAAAACCGTGCGCGACAAGTTTGTGCCCTTCATTTGCTTGCTTTCACCATTAATTTGCTTTTTGATTAGCAAAAATTCAGCATCGCTTTTAGGAAATTATGTAATCGATAACGAACTGATTATTATCAATGGCTTGATTACGTTTATGGGCTTGTTGCTGATTAGTAAACCAACAACAGAAAACACAAGGTATTAAAACTCATAATTCGTAATTCGTAATTTTTTAATACTGATTCGTTGCCAATAAAACCAGCGTACAAGCCACTTCAACTTTAATTCCGTTGCTTTCTAATAATTGATAAAACTGTGGGTTTTCAGTTCCCGGATTGAAGATGACACGCTTTGGTTTTGTCTCAATAATGTAGTTGTAATACTCAACTTGACGCTTCGGATTTAGATACAAAGTAACTGTATCAATATTGGTAAGCGGAATTTGTTTAGTATAAATTTTAACTCCGGCAACTTCGCCTGTGTTTTGCCCTATAGCCAAAACACTATGCCCCTTTTCCACTAATTTATTGATTGCTATATTGGCGTATTTTTCCGGTTTTGTAGTGGCTCCAAGCACTACTGTTTTTTTGTTTTTCATGATTTCATTTCTAGGTGTCAAAGATAATGGTAACTTTATATTTCGGTAGGTTTATTTAACTTCTATTTAATAATTAAAGTGAAACTCCCGATTTATCTTTGCAAAAAAACTATGGATGTATTTATTTTTCTCTTAGCCGCTTTGTTTTCGGTCCTGAATCCAATCGGAACCGTTCCAATTTTTGTGGGGTTGACTCAAGATTACACCAAAAAAGAACGATCACGAGTGTCGCTTTGGACATCGATTAACGTCTTTATCATTTTAATCATTTCTTTTTTTATTGGTCAATATGTTTTAACCTTTTTTAATATAACAATTCCGGCACTTCGAATTGCCGGTGGAATCATTATTGCGAGCTCCGGATTTGGATTATTAAACGGAAAATTCAGCAAAAACAAAGGGATCGACAAAAAGGTACAGCAAGACATAGAAAACCGAAATGATATAGCCCTAACACCTTTGGCAATGCCTATGTTAGCCGGTCCGGGTTCGATTTCTTTATTGATTGCCTATCACCAGGACCATCAAACTAGCTGTGAGATAATTTCATCTTGCTTCGCTATTCTTACTGTAGCCATTTTAATTTACATCATTTTGCGAAGCGCCCATTATTTGGCAAAATACCTTGGTGCTTCCGGAATTGTAGCAATTTCGAGAATTATCGGATTTCTAACGATTGCCATCGGAATTCAATACATCATCAGTTCTGTTTTGAGCATCATCAGAGGAATATAATTAATTGAGAATTACGAATGGAATGATTGACTCTTCTTCGTACTTTGTTCGGTATTTGTTCGTAAAGGGGTAGTACAACCCCGAACGTGTATCGAACATGAATCGAACAAGAACCCAAGGAATTGCAAAAATAAAACCCCAAATTTTTTATGAATTTGGGGTTTATCTACTTGTCATTCCGACGAAGGAGGAATCTCAACGCACTTGATTAAGAGAAGGAGATTCCTCCTGCGTCGGACTCGAGGATTTATCCGAACAGGCGAAGCAATGACAAAAGGACTTTATTCCTTCGGAAGGAAAATTTCAGCCATCATGCAACGGGCACTTCCGCCGCCGCAGGCTTCAATAGTATCTAAACTAGAGTGAATTATTTCGACGTGGGCTTCGAGTTGCGCTATTTGTTTTTTGGTTAAACTTTTATAAGCAGACTCACTCATGACCAAGAATCTTTCATCATTTTTCCCTTTCACTTCAAGCATATTTCCGGCAAAATTATTGACTTGTTCTTCGGTAATTAAAATGATTTCCTTATCATCACCACGAAGGCTGTCGAGTACCATTTTGCGTTCTTTTTTATCATCAATACAATCCGCACAAATTACGGCAAACGTATCACCTAGGCACATCATCACGTTGGTATGATAAATTAATTTTCGCTCGCCATTTACCGTTTGAAAAGCTTCGAAAATAACCGGAGTTAATTCAAAATCTTCACAAAACTCAATCATTATTTCCTCATCAGCTCTTGGAGAAAGTGCGCAATAGGCTTTTCCGTTTTCTCTGTCTAGCAGCAAACTTCCTGTTCCTTCTAAGAAAACACTGTCTTCTTCTGCCGAAGTATAATCTACAATTTGATTGATTTTAAAACCTTCATCTTCCAAAATATCGAGTATATCTTCTCTTCTTTCGGCACGACGATTTTCGGCAAACATTGGATACAAAGCTACATCGCCACTTTCGTGAAACGAAATCCAGTTATTTGGGAAAATACTGTCGGGTGTGTTTGGCTCCAGCGTATCTTCTACTATGGTCACATTTACGCCCACTTTTCGCAACTTGGTTACAAAAGTATCAAACTCTTGCTGCGCTTTGGCATTCACCGTTTCAGGCGAAAGTCCGTCAAGTACTTTTTGGTAATAATTATTCACTGCTGTTTGTTCGTTCATACGAAAAGCAACAGGGCGAATCATTAGTATGGAATTGGTAGTTTGTTTCATTTTACTTTTGTTGTAAGTTGTAAGTTATGTGTTATAGGTTGTTATATTAAGTTTTCCAATTTTGTTCTGCATATTTTATGAAATTAAAAGTCTTAGCACTTAGTTCGTTGTATTTACTTATTAATTCTTCTGAATTTTCAATTGTATCGCAATATAGATGATTTATTTTTTCTAGGTGATTAACTGTTTCTAAACAACTAGACCATGAAAAAGTTAAAAATCTGATAAACTCGGCTTTATATCTATTCCTTCCGTATCCTTCAACAATATTGGTTACAACACTATCCGAAGATCTTCTTAATTGACTCCCAAGTTCATATAATTCATATTTTGGGAGTTTTAATGATGCTGGATAAACAATATAAAAAAGTTCTAAACTAATTTTATAAATATCTAAATCCTTATAACTACTCATAATTCAAATTTTAACATACAACCCAAAACTTACAACTTACAACAAAGAACTAATCCCTAATCAACGGTAAAGTTGAACAACGCAAAAGTCCTTCTTGCTTTGCTATTTCTGCGTATGGAATTTCTTCAACAACAAATCCGTTTTCGCGAAGCCAATTGTTTAATCTTGTAAATTTTTGTTCAGAAACCACTACGTTTTCAGCAATAGAAAACACATTGGAATTCATATCATACATTTCGTCACGAGTGATGTGAAATAGATTTTCTTTGCCAAAAAGTTTGACCAAAAAAACATAATCTGATTCTTGACGGAAACCGCTTTTATAAATAATTCCTTTGGTTGCACCTACAGGTTGAAAGCAACAATCGAGATGCAAAGCATTGTCACGAGCTTCTAATTTTGATTTTACTAAGTCGAATTCTTTGACAATCTTATTTGGAAATAAGGCTTTAATATAGTTTACTCCTTGCATGTTTGTTCGTGCCGTGATGTACTCTTTATAATCGGAGCCTTTGTATGTTCCGATGAAAATATAATCATTCCAAAGCATTACATCCCCGCCTTCTATATGAACTTCTTCGGGCGGACGAACGACTTTTGCCGGGTTTATTTGGTCAATTATATATTGAATAGCGTCTAGTTCACGTTCTCTATCGGGAAGAATGTTGGCTTTTACAAAAACATCATCAATTACAAAACCGATGTCTCGTGCAAAAATCTGATTGTAGTTTTTAATCATTTCAGGACGAAAGACTTTCACGTCATACTTTTGAAAAACCTGATTGAAAGCTTCCATTTCTTTAACCATATCAGCTTCTATAGGATAGGTTCCTGCGAGAATATGTTCTAAAGATTTTGGATCATAAGCTTCGTCTTTTGTTGGTGAAGGACCATTATTAATAGCAGAACCCAACACGACTGCTCGTAGTCGTGATGTTTCGTTTTTTACATTTAATTGTAGCATAGAATAGCTTTTGGCAATGGGCAAATATAACAAAGCTTCCCGATTATGAGAAGCTTTGTTTATAATTATTTAAATCTACTATATGCTGTTGTGGGTAATTAAATATTTGATTTTTATTCCTATCAAATTTAAATAAGTTTTATTTATTAGCCATTTCGGTATATACCCTATTTGTTATTTCTTTTATAAGTTTCGATAATGTTTTATTATCCTTACCCTTAGTCATTATGGTTAATAAAAAGGGCTTATTGTAGGCATAAATTATGGCAGATTCATGTAACTGTTTTTCAACTTGAGTTCCTGATTCACCAAATTTGTGGATTAAAGAAGTTCCTTTAGGTAGTCCGCTCACAATACCATTTTTAAAATCACATTGACTCAAAAGCTCTGCTGCAAATTCGGAATCTTTAATCGTTAAATAACACGCATTATAAATAGCTCTGATAAATAATGAATACTGACTGGCTGTAAAAAAATAGTGTTTTGCATATATATTTGGTGCTTCTAAACCCAAATCAGTAAAGAGTTTTTGTAAAACATCAGCTTTCATATTGGACTCTAGCAAAATTGTTGCTCTATTGTCAGAGTATTTTATCATATACGTTAGCAATTCTTTTACCGTATAACTTTGTCCTAATTGAATGGATTTGGATACAAAAGCTACATTTTTACCATCATCTATGGCTTTATCATATGAAATGCGTTTATCCAAAAAACCTGGGTCATCTTCACACATTTTTAAAATAGTAATCAATACGGGTACTTTAAAAAGAGAACCAGGTTCGAATGTATCACTTTCGTTAATACACATCCACTCATTAGTTGCAAATTGTCTAAGATAAATCGAAGCTGATGTAACACCTTCAAAGTTTTTATATCTATCAATAATTTCTGTAAGCTGTTGCTTAATACCCTGCAAATCTTCTGACTCACATTCATCATCAACAAACATTATTGGTTTTATATATTTTAAACCACTTAACCGAGTAACATCATACTTGCAGGAATATTTATTATTTGCTGTTTCGGAAGCTTGATTATCACCTTTTACCCATTGTGTAATCAAAAAGGAAACTACTACTGCTACTGCTGAAAATAGTATCATATTCAGCCAAGAGAATTTTTTTTCTAAAAAAGACATTTTTATTTTTTTATTAATAATGTAAATTTAATCATTAATACAACTAAGTAACTTAAATTTTACAAAAAAAATAGCTCCTAATTTGTTTTTTTAACAAATTAGGAGCTTTGGAGATAAGTAAATTTTTTTATTTTAATACTGTTTTTAATACTATTTTTAATTCTTAATTAGTTTTTTAGTAAGTACTTGTCCGTCTTCTGAAGTGACGTTTATTATGTAAATACCATTGGCATAACGGCTAACATCTAGTAGGGTTTTATCCGTTTTTTCAACACTTCTTTCATTTACAATTTTGCCGTCAATAGTCGTAATGCTAACCTTATTGAATTTAGCATCGCTCATTATAATTTCAATAGTAGTGCTTGATGGATTGGGCACTATGGCAAAATCCTTAGACACTTTTGTCAAATTGATTGTTTCATCAACATTTGGAACTTCACTGGTCCTTGTAACAGAATTTTGGGCTTGCGCTTTATAGGTATAATTAGCTGTGCAACCTTCGGGATAAGCCGAAAATTGTGAGCCTAAAACTGCTTCAAAACCCGGATTTAATTCGACATAATTTGCCGCATGATACACTACTCCATTTGCCAATGCATTGTCTCCAACAGCTACAATATTGGCAGCTTTAATCCAATCGGACCTTTCCTTCTTTTTTAAAGCAACATTAGCCAAATTACTAACATCATCTACAGGAGATGCTAAGGTTAATATGGGCAGACAGCAATCTATAAAAGTGACATCGGGACCTATATTGGCAGAATTATCCGAAATAGTATAAATAAAGGTTCCCGCGGGGCAATTGACATTAAAATTGGCATCAATCTGAAACTCGAAATTACCTGTTGGATTTGCTCCAAACATACTTGGCAAAACGGTAAAACAAAATGTAGTAGCGGTAAGTTGCGTTGGTGCATTTACAGTTCCTATAACCGCGCCGTTTTGCGTAATATCTAATGTCATCGTGCTTAAAGTGGCATTATACGGAGGACTATAAGTGCCGCAAACCTGAATTGGCGTGTTACCAATCATGTCCGGACAATTAATATTTGTAGCATCTGTATTTAAAGCTCCCAATTGCGGAGAAGCGCAAACAGAACCACAAATATTATCAATATAAACGGTTCCAAAATGTGCCGAAGGCTGACAATCGCTTACTGTAAATTCAATTGTTCCGGGTTGGTTTAAAATTTCACCAACAT
>JAYTGH010000162.1:0-2294 GCA_043733645.1 Flavobacterium sp.
TTGAGTAAAGTCTCAATAACAATACGCTCTTTTAGTGTTAATCGTTTACGTGATTTTTCCATAGTTCAACAAAGATAATTTTTATCATTTGTTGCATTAGGTTATTGAATTTGCCGTGTGTGTTTAAAATGGCTCATAACGTCAGTTCGTCTAAAAACCTCTAAACGAACTCAATTTTGTTAATTAGAAAGTAAATATAGTTGATTTTAATTACAAAATAAATTGTTTTTGGAAAAACCGACTTTGAACTTTCTATAAGAAAACAGATCATAAAAAGCGTTTAAAAACGCTATCATTGCTTCAAAATAAAAAGCTACTACTTTTAGATATTCTTTTAGTAGGTTTTTGTCAATCAAGTTAAAAATTCGTCGCAGATTGTAGGCTGTGAATATCATTCCCACATCGGCTGAGGCGTGTTTGATGGTTTTCTTGGTCATGATGTAATAAAAGTCCCATTGGCGTTTTATGACACCATAGGGATGCTCTACAATAGCTTGCCTGCGGCGATAGACCTCATAATTGTTTTGGATTCGTACTTTGTTCTCGAAGATTAAATCAGCATGCTGGGAACGTTCCAAAAGTCTGCCTCTTTTGTTTTGTGTGCATTGGGAGAAAAACGCACAAGACAAGCATGCATTGGTTTTGTAATGCTTCATTTTGGTTATTGATTTCCCGTTGGTTTTGTTGTACCAATTCCCGTTGGTGGTCAGGGTTTGGTTGGCCGGACAGTTGTAGGAGTCAGATTCTTTATCATAGTTGAAATGTTCTACATCAAAAGCGGTATCTGGGGCATGGGAAGCCACATCAGGAATAGCTACTAAAACGTCAATTCCCAAACGAAATGCATAATCAAATTCGCTACCTGTATGATAACCCTTGTCATATATGGCAATAAAATCGGTATTACCCAAAATGGTTTTTGCTCGACGCAACATTCCGCCCATCGCTTTGGAATCGTTTTCGTTGGTTACTTTAAAGTCTATTGGAATATTGTTTTTAGCATCCACTATAGTTTGCACATTATAGGCCACTTCTGTAATATTGTTTCGGGTAATCATTTGTCGGCTATCTGGATCGGAGGTAGAAACTTGTGTAACACCAGTGGTATCGATTGTATTTTGGTAGCTGATATATTTTTTCTTTTGAAGGCTATGTTTTTGAATCTTGGTTTCCAATATTTTCTTTTCGGATTCATCACCATCTTCCTTGTCCAATGCTTCTTGGTATTGCTCGAGTTTAGCATCGATATAGGCGATGTGACGTTCTATTTTATTGGGATTAAAATTGTTTTTCTTGGAGTTTTGTGCCCGCAGTTTTGTGCTGTCACCTGCTACCAATTTACCACCAATTAAATCAAAATGAGAAGCCAATTGTACTGTGGCACGAAAAACACGACTAATAGCTTTGGGATTGTCTTTCCTAAAATTGGATATGGTATTATGGTCTGGAACAAGTCCTTTGATTAACCACATAAGTTCGATATTTCGGGAACATTCTTTTTCCAATGTTCTGGAAGACCGCATGCGATTGAGGTAACCGTAAATAAAGAGTTTGAGTAAATCCGAAGGATGATAGGCAGGTCTTCCATTTTCGACAAAGTCAAAAGCAAAGCCAAAATCACTCAATTTTAAGCTGTCTACAAAAAGGTCAATAAGTCTAACCTCATTGTCTTGCGCAATAGCATCATTAATAGTTGAAGCAAAAAGCGGGAGTTGGTTTCTGTTGGTTCCTGTGATGAATTTCATTCTGAAATTTACAAAAAACCAACGAGTTATGCAAATTATTTGAGCGATTTTTAATACAATTTAGAAAAAGAGAAGATTGGAGGTTATTAGACAGTTTGACGTTCCGCCGCTTCATGAAGTGGCGAACTTCGTAACGGCATATTTTCCACTAAGATAAAAATTCTTGCGAAAGAGAAATGTGAATTTTGCACATTTTTCGCCATTTCTTGAAACGGCTGTTACCAGCTGTTGTTATTTTCTTTTCCGTTGTCTTTCTCTGTCGGTTTCAAACATTAAAATTTCAATTGCTCTCAACGGTGATATTTCATATTTGAAATTTCTTTCAATTTCGAAATGCAAACTTCTGTAATCTTTATGATTGGCAATTTCATTTAGCCCTTCCATATATTCCATGTATGCTTTTGGTTTTTCAATTCCATAAGAAGATTTTTTACCAGTCACATACCTAAAAATTCGACTGTCCCAAATTGCATAAAGATTTGGATTGATGAAATGTAAAAGTTTTGACGTTCCAACCATAGAATTATTTACGCATTGCTTGATAATTTC
>JAYTGH010000163.1:0-2293 GCA_043733645.1 Flavobacterium sp.
AGTTCACGTTCACGTTTCGCAAGAATTTTTATCTTTAACGGAAAATAAAAAGTTCCGAACTTCGCAACTGACGAGAAGCGGCGGAACGTTAGCGGTCAGCTCTGTCGGACGCATAAATAAGCCACAACATTAAACATTAAATATAAATCATATGAACATTTTAAAATTAGTAAACGGAAAATTAGAATTAAGAAAAGACAGCGGTTCTTTAGTTAGAACTCTCGCTAGTAGCGGTGTGATTGATGCTGACTTAAACAATAGTGGAACATTAGTTCTTATTACAACTGACAAAGGAAAAATTGAATTAAGAAAAGAAAGTGGTTCATTAATAAGAACTATAACGAGTAGTGGAGGAAAAAGCGGAAAATTCAGCGGCGAAAATCTCGTTATAAGTTTGACAAATGGAAAAACAGAACTTCGCAAAGAAAGCGGTTCTTTAATTAGAACACTTTAAGATATGTACAATAATAAATTTAAAAATTTAGTAGATATTTCAGTTCAAAAAAGTAAAGAATTTTATAAAAACGAATCAAACCTTAATAAGCCTAATCCTTATTTTGTGGGCTTTGGAAATCCAAATTCCAAAATTTTAATAATGGGCAAAGAAAAGGGTTTCGATGAAAGTAATTTAAAACAATTGCAATACGAGAGCATTGAAAATCCAAACGAGTGGAAAAATTATATAGATAATGACATTTCATTTAATAAAACAAAATTTTACGATTCTGAGCATTACATAAATGCGTTTCGTCCATATTATTCCAAAATGAAAGGCGGACACACTTGGAATAAATACTACACCTTACTAAAAAATATTTATCCTCAAATTCAAAAGAATGAAAATGAATTCTTGGATTACGCTTTCTTAAGCGAAATTAATTTTGAACCATCTAAATTAAGTAGAATTAAATCATTTAATAACTCAGAAAGAATCGAATTATTAAAACATGACTACTACAAATCGTTTGATATAATTATATGTGCTTGTGCAAACTATTTAACGGATAATCAAATTGAAAATATCTTTGAAGTGAGATTTGAATCAGATATATCAAGCCCAAATGAAAAATTAAAAGTATTCAAAAATGGTAATCGCGTTTTAATAAATACGAGACAATTAAGTATGAATATTAAAAACGATTATTTACTAAGAATATCAGAAGTAACAAAAAATATTAATCTTTAAACATGAGCCGAACCGCTAACAGCCGTTTCTCGCAATTGCGAATTTTGTGGTAAGTTCACGTTTACGTTTCGCAAGAATTTTTATCTTTAACAGAAAATAATTCGTTCCGAAGTTCGCAACTGACGAGAAGCGGCGGAACGTTACAAGCAAGCTAAACCGAAAATAACGAAAATTCGTACATTAAAAACAATTATATAATAGAATTAAAACAGAACCTTAAATTAACAAAATGAAGAAAATTATTTTTTTAGTCCTAATCGGATTTAGTATTTCAACATCAGCACAATTAGCTGACACATTATTTGTATCAAAATTAAATGACGCAGAATGGGTAAAATTAATTCCGAACTCTACGAAATTTAAGTATTTAAAATTTGCTGACGGCTCAACTTTACAAATTGGAGATAAAATGTTGTTGGGAAAACCAAGCGGAACAAATACATCCAATCAACAAACACCAGGAGTTTTTGGTTCGACAAACCAAACTGTAAATAATTTCACTTATTTAATGTTGGGCAGAATGGGAAGCGCAATATTAAGCGGTATAACTTATTTACCTGAAGCGTTTAAAGGAAGAGAAGTAGAAATTGAAGATATAAAGTTTGCCAAAAATGGAAAGAAGGCAACAAGTGCAGGAGTTATGGTAATATTTAAAAATCCGGGAATGGATATTACAGTATTAAATTTAGATTTCGCACTACAATATGGGGAACTTATAAATCCGAAAGCATCAATGACAAGCGACCAAGCACTTGCTGAATTGCAAAAAGCCAAAACTAAACTCGATTTGGGCGTAATTACGCAAGAAGAATATGAAAATATCAAAAAAGAATTAATGAAAGTTATAAAATAGCCAGCTTGTAACAGCGGTTTGGCGCAATTGGGGTTTTAGGCAAACTTTAAAGTTGGTTTTGTACTTGGAAGTTGGTTTTTTAATCGATACATTTGGCTAATCAAATCCCCAACTGACGCCAAGCCACGAGACGTTATAAGCCATTTTATCCGAAATACGTAAATTCAATAACTTAATGCAACACTTTTAATTTTTTTAAATTTGTTGTAATGGAAAAAAAACGTAACAGACTAACCTTTGCAGAACGTGTGATT
>JAYTGH010000164.1:0-6504 GCA_043733645.1 Flavobacterium sp.
GGAAAGCAGCGAGGTTACAGCACTTAAAAATGACGAAATACATACTGGTTTAAAGTACAATTACATCGAAAATCCAATTTATGCAGAGGCGATTACAGCCAGTAAAAAAAGAATAGCCGAAAGTACTGATGCTCATGAAATCGAAAACTTGAACACTAAAATAAATCCCTTATACGATGCCGATTTGCCGCCGGTAGTTTTACAATTCAGTTATGTTTTTGACGATGTAAACCGAATTAATTCGCTTTGGAAAGATATAAAAAAGGAAAATGAAAAAGTATATCCAATAACCGTTGAATTAGATTCTGCCGATAGTAAAGCTCAAAAAAAGGATGCATTTATGCAAACTAACACCATCGAAAGGATAAAAAACATTAGACAAAACTTTCATATTCTAGAAGCGACTACTATTTTATATGATGTAAATAATTTAAAACCTTAAAGCAACAATTTGGGTAGCAAAATGAATTATTTAATCATTTGCAATAACCGAATAATACCTTATTTTTGCACTCAATTTTAGCATTAAAAAATAGCCGCAGTAATGGGAAGAGCATTCGAATTTAGAAAAGGACGAAAAATGAAACGTTGGTCAGCGATGGCCAAAGCGTTTACACGTATAGGAAAAGATATTGTAATGGCCGTTAAAGAAGGCGGTCCAAATCCGGAAGCCAACTCCCGTTTACGTGCCGTTATCCAAAATGCAAAATCGGCAAACATGCCGAAAGAAAACGTTGAACGTGCGATTAAAAAAGCAACCGACAAAGATACGGCTAACTACAAAGAGCAGCTTTTTGAAGGCTATGCACCTCACGGAATTGCGCTTTTAATTGAAACTGCGACCGATAATAACAACAGAACGGTTGCCAACATCAGAAGTTATTTCAATAAATGCAATGGGACGATGGGAACACAAGGTTCGGTGGAATTTATGTTTGACCATACGTGCAATTTCCGTATACCAAATAACAATATTGATATTGAAGAATTAGAATTAGAATTCATCGATTTTGGTGCCGAAGAAATCTTTGCTGACGAAGACGGAATCTTAATCTACGCGCCTTTTGGAAGTTTTGGAGCCATTCAAAAAGAATTAGAAAGCCGTGGCGTTGAAATTTTATCTTCTGGTTTTGAAAGAATTCCACAGATTACCAAAAAACTAACCGAAGCTGAAATGGCTGATGTAGAAAAACTAATTGATAAAATTGAGGAAGATGATGACGTGATGAACGTGTATCATACGATGGAAGAATAGATTGTTAGACAGTTAGATTATTAGATTTATAGAGAATCCGTTCTGCTTTCGCAAAACGGATTTTTTGTTATATTTGGGTTATTGAAGATGGGTTGCGGTTATAAGTAAGTTATGAGACATATTAAGTAGCCCGCATAAGTAACTAAATTCTCCAACGCACATCAAGTTACGTTTTAGCTTCTATTTCCCGTAGCAAAAGTGGAACAGCATTTCTTCGCCCACGGAATTCGGTTTTACAGCCTCCATATCTGCCAAAAACTCATCTGTACTGTTAGTGTATAAAGGTTTACCCTCTTTGGAATACACTATTGTTTCCAGTACGCCTAATTTTTTTGAGGAACAGCTGAACTTATAAAGGTACACTTTGTAGCCCTCAATTGTGGTTGGCTTTGCATCATCATCGGATGCATAATAGGAAGTCATCTCAGACACAACCTTTATCCAAGCCGTGTTGCTGGTGTTTGATTTGTAGTAGTACACATTGTTATTGGATGCCATTAAATACTGCCAATCCTGAGCCGAACAGACAGAACCAATAAACAATAATAGAAGAAGTAATAGTTTTTTCATCGTTTTTTATTTGTTTAGCAAACGATTTCATCCAAATTGAGCGCAGGTGAATCGTTATTATTATTTGACTTCTACAAAGTTAAAAAACATTGGAACTGGGGCTATTACATAAAAAAAGGAAATAGTTGTAGAATTGTCATTTTGGATATCCATTCCGTTTTTTTGGTACCGTCACAGTATCCCTTTTTTCTTATTTTAGTATGGATAAAGAATCTTTAATTCCTTTCCATGAAATGCATTTCACTTTTACTCCTCTCCTTCTCATCCTCTTCTACCGCTCGAAAACGTAGAGATTATAGGAGTATTTAAAGTAACGTAACGTCTTAATAAGTCACATAGCAGCGGTTTCGCGCAATGGCTGGTTTCTTTTTCTTTAGTTGGAAATTACTCAATGAGAAATTTACATATCTTTACAACAAAGCGGAAAGTTGTCGCCACTGCGCGAAGCCTCGGAACGCTAACGGTTTATGTTTCCCCTACTAAAAACATATCTCTTGAACGGGCGAATAAAATATGAATTTTCAGAAAAACCATGGCAACATTCTTCACCTGGAGGTTGGTATTTTATTTCGCTTCCATTAGAAATTGCGAAAGAAATCAGAACCATGTTAAAAGGTGAAGAAGAAGGTTGGGGAAGATTGAAAGCGGTCGCCAAAATTGGAAATTCTGAATGGAAAACCACAATATGGTTCAACTCAAAAAATGAAACTTATTTGTTGCCTTTGAAAGCCGAAATAAGGAAAAAAGAAAATATTGAAATGGAAAAACAAATCGATGTGGTTATTTTGCTTTGAAGTGTTAATGAAAAGAAACAATAACCGCTAAAAGCGGTTTCCAGCAATGGCTGTTCCCGATTTTCCAAAAATGGAAAATCCACGTAGAAAAGAGAGGTTGTGTCAAAATATACAATAATGATGAACTTGACACAAAAGTGTGTCAAAAAAATTCCGCTTAAAAAAAATGTAACAAAATCGTGTCAAACTAGCACCATCGTAATAAATTGACACAAAGTTGCTGAAAAACCCGAATGGGAAGGGGAAAGTGAAAATTTTGCGTGATAGTGGAACTCAAAAACGCCTGATGGATAACAATAGCTTCATGTAAAAATAAAACAAAATTCTCATAAACATGAATATAGTAAAAAAAATGGCCGGTATTCTTTTATTACTTATTGCAGCACTACTTTCTTTAGGAACTTTAATGTCTATTTTTGGTGGAATAAACGACAGTATTAGAGAAATTAAGAAATCAACGACAATGGGAATTTCATATGCATTTGGCAGTTTAGTTGGAGCAATAATTTTAGTCGCTATACTATATTACATGATAAAATTAGGGTTGAAGTTGATTAAAGGAAAAAGTGAAAAAATTGATTCCATCGAGGATATTGGAATTTAAAAAATAGAAACTATGAAACAGCTGATTTATTTAACGGTATTACTTATAGCGGCAACTACTCTAAGTGCTCAGGAAATCAAATTAAAAAAGGAAATTATTTATCTTGGTGATACACCAGCTTTTAGTTTTGCCAAAAAAGCAATGGGAAACGAATTGTATGTCTATAAATTGAATACCAAAGAAGAGTTGTTTACTATGATTGTAAACAACAATAACACAGAAAGTAAAGTAGATGACAGCAAGAAAATAATCTTTACTCACCAAAAAACAACAATTATCTCAAAAAACTTCCGAAGTCGAAGCTATGAGTTTCTGATAGCATTGCTTTTTGAAGAAAAAGTAATTAATCTGAAAGGCGACATTAATGCTGACAACCTCAAACGGTTTAAAGAGAAATATGATGAGAATAACGTCAACCAAACTATGCGTTAAAACAAAAAACTCCAAATTTGCTTTGGAGTTTTTTTATATCTAAGTAGTCTAACTTTCTAAGAAGTATAATAATCTATTTAATAAATTCTACTTTCTGAACTTCTTCAGCGTTGATACTGTCAAAGAAACCTTGATCATTCATCCAATCATCGCTAAATACTTTGCTCATATAACGAGAACCGTGATCAGGGAAAATAGCAATAACATTGCTTTCTTCTGTAAATTCTCCTTCTTCTGCGTATTGTTTGATGGCTTGCATCACAGCACCAGAAGTGTACCCTACAAATAAACCTTCTCTTTTAACAATCTCTCTTGTTGTGTGTGCACTTTCTTCATCCGTGACTTTCATGAAATGATCAATCAAGTCAAAATCAGTGGCAGTTGGAATAAGGTTTTTACCCAATCCTTCTATTCTGTATGGATAGATTTCATCAGCGTCAAACTCTTTGGTTTCGTGGTATTTTTTCAATACGGAACCAAAAGCATCCACTCCTAAAATTCTAATATATGGATTTTTTTCTTTTAAATATTTGGCTGCGCCAGAAATTGTTCCGCCTGTTCCGCTACACGCAATTAAGTGTGTGATTTTTCCATTGGTTTGTTCCCAAATTTCCGGACCGGTCGATTTGTAGTGGGCATCAATATTCAATTGGTTGAAATACTGATTGATGTAGATAGAACCTTTAGTTTCTTCGTGTAAACGCTTAGCCACATTGTAGTATGAACGCTCATCATCAGCAGAAACGTGTGCCGGACAAACATATACTTTAGCACCTAAACTACGCAACATATCAATTTTATCTTTGGAAGATTTTGAACTAACTGCTAAAATACAGTTGTATCCTTTGATGATACTTACCATTGCCAAACTAAAACCAGTATTTCCTGATGTAGTTTCAATGATGGTATCGCCGGGAGAAAGAATTCCTTGTCTTTCTGCTTCTTCAATAATATATAATGCAATTCTGTCTTTTGTGGAATGTCCCGGGTTGAAAGCTTCAACCTTAGCGTAAAAATTTCCTGGTAAAGATTCGGTGATTTTGTTAAGCCTGATTAAAGGAGTATTCCCTATCAGACCTAATACATTATCGTGTGCTTTTATATCTTGTTTCATAAATAAACTAGTCAAGGCATGTCATGGAGCTGGGATTTAGTTACTCCAAAACTCTGCAAATTTAATAAAATATTTTTAAACTATTTTTTTATTCCTTCTAAATCTAATAAAAAACTGTATTCTTTGGCTATTTCCTTAATGGCTTCAAACCTTCCCGAAGCACCACCATGTCCTGCATCCATGTTTGTATCCAAATATAATTGATTATTATTTGTTTTCAAAATGCGTAGTTTGGCAACCCATTTCGCTGGTTCCCAATACTGTACCTGTGAATCGTGTAAACCTGTTGAAATATAAAGGTTCGGATAGTCTTGGGCAACAACATTGTCATAAGGTGAATACGACAGCATATAATTATAATATTTTTTAACATTTGGATTTCCCCATTCGTCATATTCTCCAGTTGTTAATGGAATAGTTTCGTCTAACATAGTCGTAACAACATCCACGAACGGCACTTGCGCGACGACCCCGTTATACAAATTTGGTGCCATGTTTAGTATTGCTCCCATTAAAAGACCGCCTGCAGAGCCACCTTCTGCATATAAATGTTCTGCTGATGTGAACTTTTCATCAATCACAAATTGGGAACAATCTATAAAATCGGTAAATGTATTCTTCTTTCTCAGTAGCTTACCATTGTCGTACCATTCTCTTCCCAAGTCTTCTCCACCGCGAATATGTGCAATCGCATAGATAAATCCACGGTCTAAAAGTGATAGTCGTACTGATGAAAAATGACAATCCATAGTTACACCATACGAACCATAAGCATATAACAGCAACGGATTTTTACCATTTTTAGCATTGTCTTTTCGATAAATCATTGAGATTGGTACTTTGGTTCCATCTTTGGCAGTTGCCCAAATACGCTCTTCGGTGTAATTGTTTTTATCAAATTTTCCACCTAAAACTTCTTGCTCTTTCAGCACTGTTTTTTCTTTCGTTTTCATATTGAAATCAATCACAGAGGCCGGAGTTGCCAATGATTGATATCCATAACGTAGAATTTCGGTATCAAAATCTAGATTGGTTGTTGTGTATGCCATATAGGTTTCGCTATTAAATGGCAGGTAATATTCGCCTTTCCCGCTCCATGGCATAATTCGAATATGATTCAAACCATTGAACCGTTCCGAAACTACCAGATACTCTTTAAAAATATCAATATCTTCCAACAAAACATCATCGCGATGCGCTATAACATCAACCCAATTCTCTTTTGATGTAGCCGTTTCAGGCGTTTTCATTAGTTTGAAATTGGTTGCTTTGTCTTTATTGGTTACGATGTAAAAATGATCTCCAAAATGCGACATCGAATATTCCAAACCACGCGTTCGTTTCTGAAATACTTTGAATTTAGCATCAGGCGTAGCCGACAAAACCGTCTGGTATTCTGTTGTCATGGTGCTGCTTGAATTAATAATCAAATATTTCTTCGACTTCGATTTATAAACGGAAACATCAAAAGTTTCATCTTTTTCAAAATAAACTAAAGTGTCTTTATCGGGAGCAGTTCCGATTTTGTGTTTGTATATTTTATCGGCGCGAAGCGTTACTTCATCCTTTCTGGAATAGAACAACGTTTTGTTATCGCTTGCCCAAGTAGAACCACCAGTAGTGTTTTCTAATTTCATCGGAAGAATTTCTCCTGAAACTAAATTCTTAACCTGAATGGTATATTGTCTTCTCGAAACCGTATCAATTCCAAAAGCCACCATTGTATTGTCTTCAC
>JAYTGH010000165.1:0-2285 GCA_043733645.1 Flavobacterium sp.
GTTGTCATGATTGGCGTTCCTGTTGGTGCGGCATAATCAGTTCCTTTATGTGCTTTCCAAATTAATTGCACTGGATGAAATCTGTTTTTAGTAAAATGCGACGTAATATTTACGAATTTCAAAGGTGCTTTTAGGAAAAAGTTTTTCAATGTTTTTCCTTCTTCATCATAGTATTGCTGCTTTTTGGTGTTTTCATCCGGAGCAAACGGGAAAGCATATACTTTCTTTCCTTTGTATTCAAAAAAAGCCGCTTTTAAACTATCAACACCGTCATAAACAGTATCATTGATATATCTTTCTGTAAATTTTAAAGCGAACTTATCTCCTTTTTTTAATTTGAAAAAGTCGATAGACCAAGCGTAAATTTTAGCAATTCTAGGAGCTAATGCAGGGTCAACTTTTAGATTTTGAAGGGTTTCAGAAAGCGAGCCGTTTAAGGCACCTGCAATAGTTCGGGATTTAAACGTAAGTGGTTTTGTTTTTTTATGAGCAACCACTGCTGAATCTCTGAAATCAACTATGTAGTAATTTAGTTTGTCAGGTTGATAAATAAAAAGCTGAATTTTATTGGTTTTATCTTTGCTTCGAAGAATAGTATAAGGTTTTCCTTTTCGGATACTTCTAACGTCAAAAGTGTCTTTTACTTTGGCTACAATATCGTATACTCGTCTTCCGCTAAGGTTTTGTTTTTCGAGCAAACTTCCAAAAGTATCGCCATATTTTACGGTATCGTTTACCATATTAAAATCATGCATATTGAATCCGAATTCGACCAATATTGGTCTGGCTTTTGGTACAATAATCTCTTCTTCTTTGGCTTTATTACATGAGATTATGAATGCTGACAGAAGAAAAATCAGGATTAATTTTTGAAAGATTTTTGATATCATACTTAGCTATACACCTTCGCCCCAGTTTTTTAATTCTTCTTCGCTCCATAATTCAGGGAAAAATATTCTGCGTTGGTATTTTGGATGCATGTATTTTTTCCAATCGCTTCCTCCGGTGGCTTCACCTGAACCTTTTCCGCTGTCGATATATTTTCTTGCGGCATTCAGATGTCCCATAACCCATGTAACATTTATAGTATGGTCATAATGACGCATTGCTTTTACAAGCTCTGTGTTTTTTTGGTCTGCCTCTGGCAATTGCTTGAATTTTTGCCAAATATTGATGGTGTTGTATTCTTCCATATAACGAAGAAATTCTTCACGATATTTTCTTTCGAATTCTAAAATCAAAAATGATTTTTCTCCAGTATGATAATCTTTTCCTGCTGCTTGCCAATATAGATGTTCAAACGCATGAGAATAAGGTGTATTTCTATCTATAGAAGCTCTGAATCTATAATCAATTAGGTTGATTAAATCGGTTGAGGAAAATTCTATAAATCGGTATTGTGCACTTTGGAATCCGCTTGCCGGAGTTAGTGTATTTCTGAATTTCATGTATTGTTCTACTTCCATTCCGTCGCCCATAATGTCGAATGAAGTCGTTAACATATCAAAATAGCGGCTGATTCGTCTCAGTTTTTCAGTAAAGAAATCTGTTTTTGGTTTATCAGTATGGCAGAGTTGATTTATTTCCCAAAGTATCATTTTGAACAACAATTCATTCACTTGATGATACATGATAAAAACCATTTCGTCGGGAAGAACGGTTCTTTGTATTTGCAAATTCAGTAAAGCATCGGTTTGAATATAATCCCAATATGTTATTGGCTTTGACCAGAGTAACCCTTCAAGATGCGTCTCGGTTTTTTGATTTATGGCATCAAATTTTTGTTCTAATGCTTCTAATATTGCCTCTGAATTTGTTTTAGTATTCATTAATTATCTAATTTAACCATAAATGGATTTTTTAATCCTTTGAAACTTTCTAAATCAGCTTTTATAGAACCAACGGCTAAGCTTGCTTTTATTCGCAACGGAATTTTATTTTCATCATCTGAAATCCAAACCGTAAGACTTTCTTCTTCTTTGAAAACTCTTCCCGATTGAACAATTGGTCTAAAGACCATGGTTGGAGCGGTTCCAAATTTAGTTTTTAAATCTTCTCTTCCTATGAATTTTAACTTGAACTTATAGACTTCATCATCAAAAAACATATCCACCACAATCGATTCTCCAACTTTTAACTTATCAATATTGGGATGATTTCTTAAAAAGTAAAAGGTAGAAATTATATCCTGAACGTTCTCGGTAACTGAAATCGTTTTTTCAGTTTTATTTTTATAGTCTTTTACCAAAACTTTATTTACATCTTGATTAAAGAATCCTTCCTGA
>JAYTGH010000166.1:0-2282 GCA_043733645.1 Flavobacterium sp.
CTGAACCATCAAATCTTTCATTTTCCCTTCCAAAGCTTTGTATTGTGTTTTGTATTTCTGCAATGAAGCATTGTCACCTTTTGAAGCTTTTAATTCTGCTATAAGTTTTACAACTTTGTCCCTCTCGGCAATTAGTTCATCCGACATCGAAGTATTTTCATTAATAACAGTTTCGTAATGAGCTTTCATTTCTTCTAAATCCTTTAACACCGATTCTTTTTCCGTTTTCACTGTTGCAACGGTAGTCTGCAATGTCTTTGCGTCAGATGTTAGTTTAAAAATATAAATTAAACTCCCTATCAACAAAACTGCTAATATTCCAATAATAGCTTTAAGTTTTGAATGATTGTTTTGATTTTCCATGTGCTTATTTTTTTTTATTATTAAATAATACTATTTAATATAGTAACGAAAGATAAGCAATTTTATTATATTTTTGGTGAAATATTTTTACAAATGGAGAATATAATTCCGTTTTCAATTACTGATTTAGCAAAAGTTACCAATCACCGAAGTGGTGAAGTAAAATTTGGCGAAAAAATGCTAACCATTCCCAAAGGCGAAGATTGTCATGACTATTTGAAAAACTGCGAAGCAAAGTATGTATTATTCGGAATTCCGGAAGATGTTGGTGTTCGGGCAAATTTTGGTCGCCCTGGCGCTTATTCTGCATGGGAAAGTGCCATTGCAAGCATTGCCAATATTCAGCACAATCGTTTTTGTAAAGGAAGTCAAATAATAGTTTTAGGCGCACTCGATGTTGCAGAAGAAATGGAAGCTGCCAAAGACTTAGATTTCCACAATATGGCAGACCGAATAAAATTAAGTTCTCTAGTTGAAAAAATTGATAAAGAAGTTGTACATATTGTTAGTAGCATTGTAAAATATGGAAAAACTCCTATAATTATCGGCGGTGGACACAACAATGCTTACGGAAATATAAAAGGAGCTGCACTCGGATTAGGAAAACCCATAAATGCCATCAATTTTGATGCACATTCTGATTTTAGAATTTTGGAAGGAAGACATAGTGGCAACGGTTTTTCGTATGCGTATGAAGAAGGTTTTCTGAAGAAATATTTCATCTTTGGTTTACACGAAAATTATACTTCTAAAAATGTACTCGACAATTTAAAGAAAATTGAAGATCGAGTTACTTACAACACTTATGATGAGATTAAAGTCCGTAAACAAAAGCAATTTCTACAGGAACTAATTAAGGCATCCGATTTTGTAAAAACAGACCCTTATGGCATCGAAATCGATTTGGATGCTTTACCAAATATTGCCAGCAGTGCTATGACTATGAGTGGTTTTTCGGTAGAAGAACTACGTCAGTTTGTTTACTTTTTTGGCGAAAATAAAAATGCCGCTTATCTTCATATTTGCGAAGGCGCACCTGATTTAGGTGAAGAAAAAAACAATCACCTCATCGGCAAACTGATTGGTTATTTGGTAACTGATTTTATTAAATCGAGAAAAGAATTGGTATAATTACGAATTAAAAATTACGAATTACGAATTGGGGGTTTCCTTTTAAAAATACTTCGCTATTGAATTTATTTTTCAAGTTGATTTTAGACCAAATAAATTGGTAATTCCTAATTCGTAATTCCTAATTCGTAATTGTCTATCTTTACACCGACTTACTACTTAATGGTGAGTATACTATATGTTATTCGAAGATTTATCATTATCCAAAAGTATTCAAAGAGCAGTTTTTGAAGAAGGATACACTAGCCCAACACCTATTCAGGAAAAGGCAATCCCATTTATTTTAGCAGGAAAAGATTTAGTTGGCTGCGCCCAAACTGGTACTGGAAAAACGGCAGCCTTTGCTATTCCAATTATACACAATTTGCATCGCATGATTGGGTCATCCAAAAAAACAAAAGAAATTCGTTGTTTAGTGGTGACACCAACCCGAGAATTAGCCGTTCAGATTGGCGAAAGCTTTGATACTTATGGAAAATATACCAACATCAGACAACTAACCATTTTTGGTGGTGTTTCTCAAGTGCCACAAGTGGATCAGTTAAAGAAAGGTGTCGACATTTTGATTGCTACACCGGGAAGATTATTGGATTTACACAAACAAGGTTTTATCGATTTTGACAGTTTGCATTACTTGGTTTTAGACGAATCCGATTTGATGCTCGACATGGGTTTCATCAACGATGTTAGAAAAATCGTGAAATTGGTTCCAAGCAACAGACAAACTTTATTGTTTTCGGCAACGATGCCAATGGCAATCAGAGAATTAGCGGACACTTTTTTAAACA
>JAYTGH010000167.1:0-6402 GCA_043733645.1 Flavobacterium sp.
CAAACGATCTTTAGCTTCATCCAATTGCATTTTTGCCATTTCTACCATTTCAGCATCAGAGCCATCGGCAATAATTTCGTTGGCTTCAGCAATATTTGCAGTAACATTAATAAGCTCTTCACGCTTTTCCATCAACGCTTTCAAACCTTTATATTCTTGATTTAATTGCACATAACGTTTTTGATCGGCAATGATATCGGGCTGAATAATCAAATCCGAAATCTCGTCGAAACGTTGTTTTACATATTGAAGTCTCTCTAACATTATTTTATGTTCTTTATTTCGCGTGCAAAAATACAACTTTTTGTTTCAAGTTTAAAATTTACTATTTCAAGTTTTAGGATAGTTTTATGATTCCATCTAAAGTTTTTCAGATAATGATTCAGTAATTTTGTAAACACACTACTCCAGATGACATCATACAAAAAAATCAAGAAAAACTTCAGCCTAATTATAACCCAAAAACTGATTATTGCTTCTTTGCTGATTAGCATTCTTTCATCCTTTTTGGCAATATCATTAAAGCATACAACCGAATATTTAGAAGGTATTTTCTTTTTGAAATCAATAAACAACAGCATTTATATGTTTGTCTTTCCAATTACAGGATTGCTTATAATTCACTTTTTACGACAGTATTTATTTAAGAAAAAAGCAAACAAAGGCATTACTGAGATTTTGGATGCTACCAAAACAAAAAACAAAAGCTTACCGCTATATAAAATTCCGTCTCATTTTGTTAACGGATTGTTCACCGTTGCTTTTGGTGGTTCTACGGGAATTGAAGTTTCAACCGTTGTTTCAACAGCTGCTATTGGCGCGGCATCGCAACGAAAAGAAAATATTTTTAGAAACTATAAAACCGAACTGATTTGCGTCGGAATTACAGCAGGAATTACTATTTTATTCAGTAGTCCGTTAGCCGGAATTTTGTTTTCGATGGAAGTCATTGCCAAAAAAACGAATAAGATTTTCTTTTTAACCAACATCATTGCGCTAACGATAGCTTCTGTCATTTTACTATTCTTAAACGAAGAGCCATTGTTTAGTGTTACCATAAGCACTTGGCATTATTATGCAATTCCTTATTTTGCTTTGTTGGGAATATTAGCCGGGATTAATTCTGTTTTCCTAACCAAAATGGTGTTATTCTTCAAAGGGAAATATGGAAAAATTGCTAATGATTATCATAAAATTATTATCGGAGCATTGATTTTGAGTCTGGCACTATTTACCTTTCCACAATTATACGGTGATGGATATCACGCTATGAAGGATTTATTCATTGACGCTAATTCAACGGTTACTCCTGAGCTTATAGTAACAATTCTTGGAATCCTGATTTTAAAACCCATTGTCACTTCGGCCACATTAGCCTCTGGTGGTGACGGCGGCGTATTTGCTCCCAGCCTATTTATGGGCACTTTTTTGGGATTGTTATTGGCAACCGTTTTAAACACTTTTTTTAATGCTAATGTTATCCCTATTAATTTCATGATTATCGGAATGGCAGCTGTTTTGAGTGCCAGCATTCATGCGCCGTTTACGGCTTTGTTTTTGGTGTGTGGAATGATAAACGATTATACTTTGTTTTTTCCAATTTTAGCAGTGGCGCTGATTGCAAAATATACTTCGAAGCTGATTTTTCCTTTTACCATATATAATTATTCTTTGGTGAAAAATAAATAATTCTATAATTTCATTATTTTTACACTTCAAAAAAATCTCATGATAAAGCATTCTCTCAAACTTTTACCAATAATTCTCTTAACCTTACTTATTTGCTTCGCCAGTTCGCTTACACTCGTGTCCTGTAAAAATAATTCCTCCGAAAAAAAGTTCGACAAACTCGAAAAGATGAATTGGCTTATTGGTAATTGGGAACAAAAACTTCCCGATGGCACATTAAAAGAGACTTGGACTAAACAAAACGACAGCACATTTAGCGGTAATAGTTATTTTATCAACACTAAAGACACAGTCCATTTTGAAAGTATAAAACTTATGCAAACTGCGGAACAGCTAAATTACATAGCTACAGTTGAAGGGCAAAATAATGATGAACCAGTTGCATTTAAATTAACTTCGGATGCTGATAATACCTTTACTTTTGAAAATCCGGCTCATGATTATCCTCAAAGAATCAGCTATAAAAAAATAGATGAGACAAGATTATTAACTACAATATCCGGAAAACAACAAGGAAAAGAAAGCATTGAAAGCTATCCGATGAAGAAGAAATAAATTCGTTTCCTCTTAATAATCAATCATAACCTTACTTATCGTAAGGTTTTTTCATTTGTAAACTATAGTAAATCAAATGGATAAAAATATTATTTATATTTAATCTAAATAAACTTTTTTATTTCAATTCTCGTATTTATATTTGCATCGTTATTTTAACTTATTCTAAATAAACAAAAAATACATTACATTATATATGTAAGAAAGTAGAAAAAATTAAATGCCTTTCAAAAAGTAATAATAAAGGTATACCACAAATAAAATTTTAACCTTAAATAATTTAAATATAAACACAATGAAGAAGATTTTTATAATCGCTGGCTTTTTACTTTTATCTACAATGAATACTAATGCGCAAGACAGAATATTCAATTATACTTATCAATCCAACGTTCTGAATAGCGGTCAAAAAGAATTAGAAGTTTGGACAACACTTCTTACCGGAAAGGCTAATTACTATAGAGAAATTCAAAACCGTGTGGAATATGAAGTAGGATTGGGTTCTAATTTGCAGGTTGCTTTTTATTTGAATTCAAAGCAAAAAGCAGGTTTTGATGAAGTTACCGGAGAAATAGTAATGGAACCAACCGAAATTTCAATTTCTAACGAATGGAAATACAAAATTTCTGACCCTGTTGCCGATAAAATTGGGTTTGCTGCTTATGGAGAATTAAACGTTGCAACTGACGAACTTGAAATTGAGTTAAAAGCTATTTTTGACAAAAAAATTGGAAGAACGCTACATGCGGTAAACTTAATATTTGAACCAGAATGGGTAACTACAACTGTTGACGGAAAAGTAGCAACTAACACCGAATATAAATATGATGTAAACTATGCTTTTGCATATAACATCAATAAAAGTTGGAATATTGGTGCCGAAATAATAAACAGAAACGTATATTTCAAAGAAGATAAATCAACAATATCAGCTTTATTTGGTGGGCCGGCACTATCCTACAGCACAAACAAATTTTGGGTAAACCTAACCGCTCTTCCACAAATTGCAGGATTACACAATCCTGAAGGAATGAGCGGTGTTAACCTTGATGAATGGACAAAATTTGAAACGCGTTTAGCATTCTCATTTGCTTTTTAATACTTTTGTCAAATGAAAAAAATAAGTTGCCTATTGTTTTGCTTTTTACTTTTTAGTTGTGCATCAAAATTGTATGTACCAACTGAAAATGTAAATTCAGTTTCCGCAGTAAACTTAAAAGAAGGACGCCAATTGTATGTCAACAATTGCGGAAGCTGTCACCAATTGTATATGCCAAATCAATATGATTCCGCCACCTGGAAACACAATCTTGATGAAATGCAGTCCAGAGCCAAAATCTCTGATTCCCAAAAGAAATTAGTTTATGATTATTTGGTCAACGCACCTAAATGAAAAGTGCCTATTGAAACCTAATCATATAAAAATCGTATATTCTTTAAAATTTTTATATGAAAATTCAATTAAGTATAATCCTAATATGTTTACTATTTTCAATAACAGGCTGCAGTACTAAAAAGTATAAAAATGTTGTTTATTTAGATTCTACAAATCAAAATGAAAAACAATCTACCTTAAATGTTTTTATTCCCAGGAGTTCCAACTCTGCTAACAATCCCGTTTTGATTTTTGTACATGGTGGCAATTGGAATTCCGGAGATAAAAAACTTTATGGCTTTTTTGGAAGAAACTTTGCTAAAAAGGGAATTACAACGGTTATCGTAGGTTATACATTAAGTCCGGATGCTGATTATAATGATATGGTAAATCAGATAGCTAAAGCAGTTGAGTGGACAAAAAACAATATTGCTAAATACAAAGGAAACCCGGATGAAATCTTCCTAACCGGACATTCAGCAGGTGGTCATTTAGTCGCTCTGGTAGCTACAAATCCTAAGTATCTAAAAGATAAAAGCATTATAAAAGGTGTCATCCTAAATGATGCAGCAGGGTTGGATATGAAACATTATCTTGAAGAATTTCCACCAACCGATTCAGCAGATTATCTGACAACCTGGAGCAATGATCCCAAAAAATGGAAAGACGCTTCACCCATTTATTTTTTAGATAAAAATTCCCCTCCGTTCATGATTTATAACGGAAGCAAAACCTATGAAAGCATTAAGGTTTCCAATGAGCGTTTTATAAAAGAACTACAGAAGTTTCAGCCCAACGTAAAACCTATCGTTCTTAACAAAAAGCATATTCCAATGATACTTCAGTATTTCTTTCCATGGAATAAACGCTTTGATGAAATAAAAAAATTCATTAACGAGAATAAATAAAAAAACCTTGTCTATTTCTAAACGAGGTTTTCTATTCTCTATATTCTATTTTCTTTTCTCTTTCTTCTTTTTTTCTCTATTTTCTTTCCGGAATATTCGCCAGTAT
The DNA here is from genome assembly GCA_043733645.1 of Flavobacterium sp. GTDB lineage: Bacteria > Bacteroidota > Bacteroidia > Flavobacteriales > Flavobacteriaceae > Flavobacterium. Next base: position 4,634 of record JAYTGH010000167.1, read on the forward strand.
CTCCAAATAAAACTTCCAGAATTTCTGTGACGATTTAATTGATGCTCTTTCATCAGGACTATGCGCACCGTGAATGGTTGGTCCAAAAGAGATCATATCCATTCCGGGATAATTGGTTCCTAAAATCCCACATTCCAATCCTGCGTGACAAGCCACGACACTAGGTTTTGCTGCATTTTGCTTCTCGTAGATATTTACTAATAAATCTAATATTTCCGATTTTACATTTGGTGTCCAACCTGGATAGTTTCCTCCAAATTCAACTTCACAACCAAACAATTCATACGCTGAACGCAAGGCATTTGCCAAATCAAACTTTGAACTTTCTACCGATGAACGCGTTAAATTCTGAATAGAAATGCTACCATCTTTCACAACAACTTTAGAAATATTATTGGATGTTTCTACCAAGTCAGCCATATCAGCACTCATACGGTAAACTCCATTGTGCGCAGCATAAATAGAACGAAGTAATCCTTCCTGAACCCCTAGATCCATAACTTGCTTTGGCAAATCACTTTTTACAATCTCGATAGTAAGATTCGGTTCCGTAGTTTTGAATTCGAATTTGATATCGTTGATGATTTCCTGCATATCAAACACAAAAGCTTCGTCATACATACCAGCCACAATTACTTTTGCCACGCTTTCACGCGGAATAGCATTACGCAAACTTCCACCAATAATTTCAGAAATCTGTAAACCAAAATTCTCAAAACCATCAAATAATAAACGGTTCATAATCTTGTTCGCATTCCCTAACCCTTTGTGAATATCCATTCCGGAATGCCCGCCGTTCAAACCTTTAACTGTTATTGTGTAACCAACAGAACTTTCGGGAGTTTCTTCCGGATTGTAACTTCTGGTTGCTGTAACATCAACACCACCGGCACAACCAATATCAATTTCATCGTCTTCTTCTGTATCTAAATTCAACAGAATTTCTCCTTTTAAAATTCCGCCTTTTAAATTCAAAGCACCTGTCATTCCGGTTTCTTCATCAATCGTAAAAAGTGCTTCAATAGCAGGATGTGGAATAGCTGCACTTTCTAAAATAGCCATAATTGCCGCTACTCCTAGCCCATTATCAGCACCAAGCGTTGTTCCTTTGGCACGAACCCAATCACCATCAACATACATATCAATTCCCTGTGTGTCGAAGTCAAAATTAGTATCATTATTTTTTTGGTGCACCATATCCAAATGCCCTTGAAGGACAACTGTTTTTCGGTTTTCCATTCCTTTTGTTGCTGGCTTGCGAATGATTACGTTTCGGATTTCGTCTTCAAAAGTTTCTAATCCTAAACTGTTACCGAAAGCTTTCATGAATTCGATAACTCTTCCTTCTTTCTTTGACGGACGAGGAACCGCATTCAGATCGGCGAATTTATTCCAAAGTACTTTTGGTTCAAGGTTTCTAATTTCTTGGCTCATATTTTTTAAGTTACTAAGTTACTAAGTTCCTGAGTTTTTATTCGCTTTGTTTCTCAGTAACTCAGTTACTCAGCCACTCAGCGACTCAGATGCCAAAGTTACAAAGTTTAACTTCTTTGCGAATTGATATTGTGATTATATTTACATTTTAAATCCGCAACGTGAAACGCAAGTATATACTTCCTCTTTTTCTGTTATTCCAAATTATTTTTGTGAAGGTTCTGGTCTTCGTTCCAGAGGTTGTGGAAATGGTCTACAGCAACGGACTATATGTTTCCTTATCAAAGGTTGAGCGGCTTCTTTTAGGCAAAATCCCTTTTTCTGTTGGTGATATT